>JANNQQ010000171.1:0-1944 GCA_031400835.1 Actinomycetes bacterium
CTGGTCGAGCAGCGACTGGAGGTACGCGGCCTCGTGCTCAAGCCCCTTGCGAAACAACAGCTCGGCCTGCTCGTTCTCGACGGCGGGCTTCGAGAGATCCATCCGGGCGACCCGGAGCGACAGGTTCGTCAAGTGCTCGCAGGCGAGATAGGCCGTGACGTCAGAGGGCGAGAGCAGGAGGTGGCCGTCACGGAGGTGCACTGCTCAAGTATCCCGTCGCGGGCGGCTACCCACATAGTGCGGGCCAAGGCTTGACAGGGAGGGACTAGGCGAGCGGGTCGAACGTCCGCAGACCCGCGAACCTCCGGAAGCCACTGTCATGCGACGCAAGCACAAGCCCATGCTCGATCGCGAGAGCAGCGAGCTCGAGATCGGGAACGTCGTCGCTGCGCAGGCCCGGCGTTGCTGCGAGCTCCGCCGCGATCGTCGCGTGGCCCGCCCCGGCCGTGACCACTCGCACAGCGGGCTGCGCGAGGTAGGCAGCTGCGGTTGCCCAGCCATGGCTAACCGGCACGGCGTTCGTCCCGAAGACCCGCGCGCTCGTGATCAGCCGGACGAAGGAGTACAGAACCGGCCAGCAGACGGCGACCGACCCCTCGCCCTTGAGACGCTCCGTGAGCCAGGTGCGAGCGCGAATGTGCTCGGGCGCATCGACGAACGTGGCGTAGATCAGGATGTTCGTGTCGACAAGCGTCACGTGAGCCCGCGTTCCGCGCGTGTCACGTGAGCCCGCGTTCCGCGCGACGCTCGTCGTCGAGCGTCGCGAGGAGCGCCGACACGTCCGAGACATCGAGAATCGGCCGCCCGGGCAGCTCCGGCAGCGGAGCCGGGCTTACCGATGACTCGGACCGTCCGGCCCTCCGCAGAAGCCGATTCACTGCAACCTTGAATGACTCCCCGGTCAGCGCGCGCTCGGTCTCGACCAGAGCCACGACATCGTCGTCTAGCGTAATTGTGGTGCGCATGATGCGTAGATAGTAGCATCACTGGCATCATTGGGGTGTTCGCTGCTTCCGTCGCCCCCTACGCCGCCCCTCTTCGGGCTTCGCGGTAGGAATAGGCATGTGATCGCTGTTCTCGGAGGGTTCGGAGCTGCCGCCTGCTGGGCGGCGGCCACCCTTTGCACGTCGCGTTCGGCGCGAATGATCGGCGCGCCCTCAGTGCTCGCCTGGGTGATGCTCGTGGGCCTCATCCTCATCGGTCCGCTGGCCGCCAAGGACGGCATCCCCGCCGACCTCGGCGCGGCCGAGCTCGGCTGGCTCGCCGTCGCAGGAGTCTCAACGGTCAGCGGCCTCCTCCTGGTCTATGGCGCACTCAGGGTCGGCCAGGTCTCGATCGTCGCGCCGATCACCTCGACCGAGGGCGCGATCGCAGCCGTCCTCGCGATCGCGACCGGTGAGGCGATCGGCGTCGGCACCGGCGTGATGCTCGTCGTAATCGCGATCGGCGTCGCGGCTGCAAGCGTCGCGCCCGGCGGAGCCACGGGCGACCAGCGCCGTGCGTTACTCCTCTCGATGGCCGCCGCTCTCTGCTTCGGCGTCGTCCTCTACTCAACGGGCCGCCTCAGCGAGATGGTGCCGCTCGTATGGGCGATCATCCCCGGACGGATCCTCGGGGTCGCAGCGGTCGCTATCCCGCTCGCACTGACAGGACGCCTGCGGCTCACCCGTGCCGCGGTCCCCCTCGTAGCGGCCGCCGGAGTCTGCGAGATCGTCGGCTTCGCGTCGTACGCAGCCGGCTCTCGTGACAGCGTCGCGATCGCCGCCGTTCTCAGCTCTCAGTTCGCCGCGCTCACGGTGATAGGTGCCTTCGTGATCTTCCGCGAGCGGATCACCCGGCTGCAGCTCGGCGGCGTTGTCGCGATCGCACTTGGGGTCGCCGTGCTCACGGCGCTTCAAGCGTGACAACCTAGGGTAAACACAGGGTCGACTCAGGGTTATTCCG
>JANNQQ010000172.1:0-15024 GCA_031400835.1 Actinomycetes bacterium
CCGATTCCGAGGGCCAGCACAGCAAGATGAAGCGCAGCGGTACCGGATGAGACCACGACGGCATCGGCTGTTCCGACCGCCTCGGCCAGAGCCCGTTCGAACTCATCGACCTTCGGTCCCATCGTGAGCGTTCCCGAGGCGGTCGGAACAGCCGATGCCGTCGTGGTCTCATCCGGTACCGCTGCGCTGCATCTTGCTGTGCTGGCCCTCGGAATCGGGCCGGGCGATGAGGTGATCGTCCCGGCCTACACGTTCCCTGCCACGGCCAACGTGGTCGAGGTCGCAGGCGCGCGCGCAGTGCTCGTGGATGTCGACCCCGAAACGTTCCTCATGCGGCCGGAGCTTGTCGCGGCGGCGGTGACTCGACGCACGAAGGCGGTACTCATCGTCCACCTGTTCGGTCGGCCGGTCGCTTGGGACGCAATGCGCGCGGCCGTCCCCGAGAATGTGCCTCTACTCGAGGACGCAGCGGGCGCGCTCGGCGCCCGCTGGCAGGGGCAGCCGTGCGGTTCGCTCGGGATCCTCGGATGCCTGTCATTCCACCCGCGCAAGATCATCACCACGGGTGACGGGGGCGCCGTTACGACCAGCGACCCGACGCTTGCTGAAGCGATACGTCGCGGTCGCAACCACGGGCTCGTCATGGGGTCGACGGTAGATCTCCCGCAGCCAGGGCTCAACTACCGCCTGCCCGACATCCTCTGTGCGCTCGGGCACTCACAGCTCCTGCGCCTTGAGGAATTGCTCTCCGCACGCGAGCGTGTGGCCGCCTGGTACGCGGAGAGGCTTCCTGGCTCGGTGGGGATCCCCAGCGCAAGCATCGGCGACCGGCACGGCTGGCAGGCCTACGTCATTGGCGTCGATCGGCGCGACGACATACGCGCGGCTCTGGCCGACGACGGGATCGAAACCCAGATCGGGACATACGCCGTGAATCGGCTGTCGGCATATCTCGGTCGCGGCTCGTTTCCCGGCGCCGAGAGAGCCTTCGAACGCGCGCTCGCGCTGCCGTTTGCGACGACGACGACCGAGGACGAGGTCGAGCGCGTATGCGCAGCGCTTCGACGCGAGTGTGGTTGACATCTGAGGTTTGTTAGTGAATACTTACTTCTATGGAAGCAGGACTCATGCGCCAGACCGCTGACGAGCGTCGCGAGGCTGTCCTCGAGGCGGCATTGCACGAGTTCGCCGCCAAGGGACTCCATGGCGCCTCGACAGATGAGATTGCCCGCGCCGCCGGGATTTCCCAGCCGTACCTCTTTCGCCTCTTCGGCACGAAGAAGGAGCTCTATCTCGCCACCGCTCGAGAGACGACCGACGCGTTGTACAGCGCGTTCGAGCGCGCCTCACGCGGGAAGCACGGCGACGAAGCTCTGAGTGCAATGCGCGATGCCTACAGCGTTATCCTCCTCGATCGCGACAGGGTCATGCTCCAGCTGAAGTGCTGGTCGACCTGCGACGACCCCGACCTCCGCGAGCAGGCGCGGGCAACCTGGCGCGACCTCGTCGAACTCGTCGAGCAGCGGTCGGGCCTCGGCCCGGATGTCGTTGCCGGTTTTTTCTCGAACGGTGTCATGCTGACGATTCTCACGGGACTCGACGCGTTCACCGAACCGACACCATGGGCAGACAGGCTCGTCGAGGGTTGCCGCGAAAATTTCGGCCGAAGCCTCGCTGAGAGTTAGTTTTTTTGACGTTGTATTTGAGTGAGTAGTTACATCCAACAAGACAAGACGAGAGGAACGAATCATGGCACGCAACGCTTCGATGATCTGGACGCTCGTGGTCACCTCGGTGGCGCTGTTCATGGTCTCGCTCGACAACCTCGTCGTTACCACCGCGATCCCGGTCTTGCGGGCGGATCTCGATGCGTCGATCGAGCAGCTTGAGTGGACGGTCAACGCGTACACACTGACCTTTGCGGTGCTCCTCCTCACGGGCGCCGCGCTCGGCGACCGGTTCGGTCGGCGACGGATGTTCGCTATCGGTCTTGTCGTCTTCACGGTGGGGTCCGCGCTGGCTGCGCTCGCGCCCACGATCGAGGCGCTCAACATCGCCCGTGCGATTCAGGGACTTGGCGGGGCGATCGTCACTCCGCTCACGCTGACACTGCTCAGCGCAGCTGTGCCGGCGAACCGCCGCGGGCTTGCGCTCGGGATCTGGGGCGGCGTCGGTGGGCTCGCGATCGCGTTTGGGCCGGTGGTCGGCGGTGCGGTCGTCGAGGGCATCTCGTGGCAGTGGGTCTTCTGGCTCAATGTCCCGATTGGGCTCGTGCTGATCCCGCTTGCGCTTCGGCGGCTCGACGAGTCACACGGACCTGCCGGACGCCTCGATCTTCCCGGGCTTGCGCTCGTGAGCACGGGTCTCTTCGGGATCGTCTGGGCGGTCATCAGTGGGAACTCGCGCGGATGGGCCAGCCCTGAGATTCTCGCCTCATTCGGGTTCGGGATGGCCCTCGTGGGCGCGTTCATCGCCTGGGAGCTTCGCGCCTCCTCGCCGATGCTCCGTCTCAACCTCTTCCGCTCGCGTACGTTCACCCTCGCGAACATCGCCTCCCTGTTCATGTTCTTCGGGATGTTCGGCTCGATCTTCCTGCTCGCACAGTTCTTCCAGACGGTGCAGGGCTACGGCCCGCTTGGCTCCGGGCTGAGGATCCTCCCGTGGACGCTTGCGCCGATCTTCATCGCGCCGGTGGCAGGCGCCCTCTCCGACAAGATCGATCCGAAGCGGATCATCGGAACGGGTCTGGTCCTGCAGTCGGTCGCGCTCGCCTGGATCGCCGCCGTGTCCACCCCAACGACCCCGTACTCGTCCCTCGTCATCCCGTTCATCATGGCCGGCGTCGGTATGGCGCTCTTCTTCGCGCCGATCGCGAACGTTGTCCTCAGCGCCGTGCGGCCCGAGGAGGAAGGGCAGGCGTCGGGTGCCAACAACGCGATTCGGGAACTGGGAGGCGTCTTTGGTGTCGCGGTGCTCGCCTCGGTGTTCGCGAGCGTCGGCGGCTACGACAGCCCCCAGACCTTCACGGATGGCACCTCGGCCGCGGTCTTCGTCGGTGCGGCGGTTGTGGCCCTTGGTGCGATCGCGGCGTGGTCGATCCCGAAGGTGCAGCGGGCGCAGAAGGCTCCTGCGGTTTCCGAGGAGTTGGTCGCTGAGCCCGCGTAGCCCGCGGCGCGTTACGTCCGAAGCGGCAGCGGCCCGGGGCCGGGCGCAGGAGGCACCACTGCGCCCTCCCACCCCGTGGGAAACGGAGGCGCCCTCCAGGCCGGATCAGGTTCGAATGAGCTCCAGGAGTCATCCCACCAGCGCGCGCCGCGATCGAGCATCGCCCCGATTGCGGCTCCAAGCGCGCGGATGTGTTCGACCTGCGTTGGCGTGAATGTGCCATCCGCAATGCGCACCTCGAGCAGCTCTTCGTCCTTGAACTGCCAGCTGCCGCCGCCGCTCGGCACCCAGATGTCGAGTTCAAGATCGTGGGTGTCGTACCCGATCGTGGTGCGGCGAAACGGTTCCTGCAGATTCAGGTACCAGCCGTTAAACGTTCGCTCGGCACCCTCCCAGAAGTGCCACACGGCATACGCCTCGTCGGGCCGCTGGAGCATCAGCATCCCGTTGCCCTCCCATGCGTCACGGCCCAACCAGGGGTGCGGGCGTCCGTCGGCACTTGGCGGAAAGCCAAAGGGCGACCCCGCGGGGATGTAGGTCGCAAGCAGATCAGCAGAGTCTTCGACCACGATCACGACGTTTGCGAACCACGGGTGGTCGCGCCAGACCTCGCGGCGAACGACAGGGGTGCCTGGGAGCCAAGCCACGATGTCGAAGCTACCCACTTGGCGGGCGCGTTGTTGCGAAGTCGTTGGCTGACACCAGCGCGGGCAGCTCAAGCCGCGCCCTGGCGTTACGCTCTGGCGCGTGAGCGAGACCCACACTGAGACGGCCGTGGTTGCGCAACTTGAAGGAGGGCGCGTCCCGGATGTCTCCGTTGTGGTCACGCTGTTCAACGAGATCGCCACCCTCGAGGAGCTGCACGCACGCCTCGTCGCAGCGATGGACTCGGTCGGCCGCCCTTGGGAGGTGATCTTCGTCGACGACGGGTCGACCGACGGCAGCTTTGCCATGCTCGAGCGGCTTCACCTTGACGACCCGCGCATCCGTGCGGTCAGGCTCAAGCGCAACAGCGGCCAGCATCCGGCCATGCATGCAGGTTTGTCTCGTGCACGGGGCGAGATCGTCGTGACCATGGACGGTGATCTCCAGAATCCGCCCGAGGACATTCCGCGGCTCGTCGACGCCATCGTCGCCGGCAACGATGTCGCGAGCGGCCGGCGCTCGGTGCGCCACGACTCGTGGGGGCGCACGCTCCCATCGAAGCTCATCAACGGAATGCTGCGCCGCTTTACGGGAGCCACGATCGCCGACTTCGGATGCGCGTTCAACGCGTATCGCCGCGACGCCGTCGTGCCGATGCTCGGCGCGATAGGGCGACAGAAGTTCACGAAGGCGCTCGTCCTCTCTGGTGGCGCGTCCGTGGTCGAGGTCGACGTCGGCCACGCGCCCCGCCAGGGTGCGTCGCGGTACTCACCCCTCCGACTGACGCGCCTCGCACTGCACGTGCTCGCCGGGTTCTGGCCACAGCCGGTCCAATGGGCAGGCGTGATCCTCGGTGTGTTGTGCTCACTCGCGGCCCTCGTTCTCGGTGCGTGGGCGGGCGTCTACTGGATCAGCAACGGGGACTTTCCAGGCCCGCTTCTGCTCGGCGCGCTCGTTGTCTCAGTGCTGGGCGTGCAGGGATTCATCCTCGCGCTGGTGGGTGAGTATCTCGGGCGGATCCAGCGGGTGGTAGAACATCGCCCTCTGTATCTCGTCGACAAGGAGTTCTGAGAACGGTGTCCAAGCGTGTCCTCGTAACCGGTGGTGCCGGGTTCATCCCCTCGAACCTCATCCTCCATCTGCTCGGGCACACCGACCACGAGGTCGTTTCGCTCGACGCTCTCACGTACGCGGGCAACATCGAGAACCTCGCCGAGGTGATGAGCCACCCACGGCTCTCGTTCGTCCACGGTGACATCCGTGATGTGGGACTCGTGCGCGAGCTTGTGAGCGGAGTCGATGTGATCGTCAACGCCGCTGCCGAGAGTCACGTCGAGAAGTCGATCCTTGAGGGCGCCTCCGACTTTGTGACCACGAATGTGGAAGGCACGCAGATCCTCCTTGACGCGATTCGCGAGACTCCGGTCGAGCGGTTTCTTCTCATCTCATCGAGCGAGGTGTACGGCACTGCCGAGACCGCGCCGATGGACGAGCAGCACCAGCTCCTCCCGCGTAGCCCGTATGCCGCAACCAAGGCGGGTGGTGACAGGCTCGCCTACAGCTACTGGATCACCTACGGCCTTCCGATCGTGATCGTACGTCCGTTCAACAACTACGGCCCACGCCAGCACCCCGAGAAGGTCGTGCCGAAGTTCATCACGCAGGCGCTCCGGGGTCACGCGCTCACGATCCACGGCGATGGGCACGCAAGCCGCGACTGGCTCCACGTCGATGACACGGCGACGGCAATCGAAGGGCTCATCGACGCACCACTCGACGGGGTTGCGGGGGAGGTCGTGAACATTGCGACCGGGCTGGATATCACCGTCGCCGAGATCGCAGAGCTCGTGCTCGACGCTGTTGGAAACCCGGCCGCGACGACCGTGTACGTCGACGAACGCCTGGGGCAGGTCGACCGTCACATCGGCTCGACAGACAAGCTCGCCGCCCTCACCGGCTGGCGCTCATCGATCGCGTTTGCAGAAGGGCTCGACCACACGGTCGCCTGGTATCGCGAGAACGAGTCCTGGTGGCGGGGCGTTCTCGCCGAAGCACCTGTCGCCGCGGCGGCGGAGTAACCGACGCGCACCCGTAGCCTCCTGGTGCTCGGTGCCGGGCCCGCTCAGCTCGGTCTTCTCGAAGCCGCCCGCAAGCGCGACGATCTCACCGTCATCGCGGTTGACCGCGACCCGTTTGCGCCCGGGCTCGTGCTTGCGGACGAGCGCGCGATCCTCTCATCCGAGGACGAGCAAGGGATCGACCGGCTCGCCCGTGCCCGGGCGGTCGACGGGATCGTCTCACCCGGCGCCGACTGGCCCGTCGGGATAGCCGCGAGGATTGCGGAACGGATGGGGCTGCCGCATCCGCTCGATGCGGCGACCGCCCTCATCGCGACGTCGAAGTTGCGCCAGCGGGAACGGTTTGCCGAACATGGCGTCCGGCACCCGGCTGGGCTCGACAATGCGACAGCCCTAGGCCGGCCGTGCGTCGTCAAGGCGGTCGACCGGCAGGGGCAGCGCGGGTTGAGCTTGGTGCGAGCCCCGGCCCAGTTTGGCCCGGCGCTTGAGCGCGCTCGTGCCGAATCCCGTGGCGGTGGAGTGTTGATTGAGGAGTTGATCGAGGGCCCCGAGGTAACCGTGAATGCGATCTCGGTCGACGGGCGATTCGTTCCGCTTCTCGTCACCGACCGGCTCACCGCGGAGCCGCCTGCGTTCGGCGTGGCCCTCGCCCACGTGTGGCCGTCACTCGCCGCCACGGAGGCGGTGGTCGAGGCTGCGAAGGCCGCGGTCGAGGCAATCGGGGTTCGCAACGGACCCTCCTACACGCAGCTGCGCCTCGGATCAGCCGGCCCTGTCGTGATCGAGGTCGCAGCGCGGCTTGGCGGTGGGCACGACGCAGAGCTCGTGCATGCAGTACGCGGTGTCGATCTCGCGGCCCTCGCGATTCGGTTTGCGCTTGGGGAGCCTGTAGAGGTGCCCGAGCCGGTTGACGATCCGAGCGCTGCCGCCGGTTGCGTCGTCTTCTGTGTCCCACCGCAGGGTGTGCTCGAGGGCGTGGAGGGCGAGGGTGAGGCGACGGCCGTCGAAGGAGTCGTGTGGACACGCGTGTACCGCCGACCAGGCCACGTCTTCGGCTTGCTCCTCCGTGGAGCGGATCGCGCTGGGGCGGTGCTTGCCGTTGGTCCCGACCGCGGCGAAGCCCTTGACCGCGCGAATCATGCCGCAGGCTTGATCCGCTTCCGTATCGCCGACTGAGTCCTCGCCTACCCTTCACGCGATGGCAGAGCGCACCCGGAGGACCACCAGGCTTGGCTTTCAGCCACCCGCGATCGGTGAGGAGGAGATCACCGCTGTCACCGAAACCCTTCGCTCCGGTTGGCTCACGACGGGGCCGAAGGCGGCCGAGCTCGAGCGGCGGATGAGCGAGTACCTCGAAGCCGACCACGTGCTCGCGGTTTCCTCGGGCACGGCAGCAATGCACCTCGCGCTCCTCGCCGTGGGGGTTGGGCCGGGTGACGAAGTGATCACGAGCCCGATCACGTGGCCCGCCACCGCGAACGTCATCGAGCACTGTGGTGCGACGCCGGTCTTCTGCGATGTCCGCGCGTCGGACCTGAACCTCGACCCAGAGCGCGTTCCGGCGCTTGTGACCGAGCGTACGAGGGCGATTCTGCCCGTGCACCTCGCCGGTCAGCCGTGCGACCTCGATCCGTTGTACGCGCTCGGATTGCCGGTAGTCGAGGATGCCGCTCACGCGACCGAGAGCCGGTATCGCGGCAGGAAGCTCGGCTCGCTTTCAGACGCTGCGTGCTTCTCGCTGTACGCCACGAAGAATCTCGCGGCGGGGGAAGGTGGTCTTGTCGCAACCAACCGCGCCGACGTTGCGGAGCGGATTCGGTCGATGCGGCTCACGCGCCGCGGCGACGGGTCGCACTACGACCAGGTGTCGCCCGGGTTCAAGGCGAACCTCCCGGACGTGCTTGCCGCGATCGCGCTCGTCCAACTTGGTCGCCTCGATCATCACGCAGAAATCCGTGGCCGCCAGTTCGCGCTGTACGACGACGGTCTAGACGGGCTCGCGGGGATCACAGCGCTCGCCCGCGACCCACGCGACCTTCACGCGCTTCACCTCTACGTCATCCGGATCGATGCCGACGCTGCGGGTGCGAGCCGCGACGCCTATCAGCAGGCGCTCACCGAGGAGCTCATCTCGACGAGCATCCATTTTCTCCCCGTGCATCGCCTCACGTGGTTCCGCGAGCGGTATCCGAGGCAGGAGTCGCTTCCCGTCGCGGAACGCGCCGGCGACGAGGTTCTCTCGTTGCCGCTTTCGCCGGCGCACTCCGACGACGACATCCTCGACGTGATCGACGCGCTGCGCCGCATCCACGAGCGGTTCACGGCATGAAGCGCTTCTTGAAGATCGGCGGCACGCTCGCGCTCACGGGTCTCGCGGTCACCTACATCCTCTGGAAAATCGATCTCGAGACCACTGTTGACGTGATTGTCGATGCGAACCGATGGTGGTTCGCGCTCGCCGTTGCGATCATGACGCTCACTGCGATGCCAATGGCGCTGCGCTGGCAGTGGATGCTGGCTGCCCAGGGGATCACCGAGAGCTTCGGCTGGCTTACCCGCTCGTACCTGGTCTCATACACCGCAAGCCAGGTGCTACCGACGTCGATCGGCGGCGATGCCATGCGCATCTACGAGACGGCCCGTCGGCATCCTGGGCGCACCGGGGACATCAGCGGAATCGTTCTTCTGGAGCGGGGTCTCGGAGGTGCCGCCACGGTACTCCTCGGTGCGCTTGGATTCGTCCTCGCGCTCGGTCACTACGACGTCGGTGCATATCTCTGGTTGGAGGGATTGTTCGTTGCCGGAACGATCGTGCTCGCATTCCTCTTCTTTGCCCGTAGCGCCCGACCCGCGCTTCGTCTTGCGCGCCCACTGCTCGAGCGGATGAAGCTCGAGAAGCCGTTGCGTGCGTTCTACGAGGGCGTCCATCACTTCCGCGGTCACACGCGCCTCCTGCTTGGCGTGTTCGTGTTCACGACCGTGATCCAGGCGGTGCGGATCCTTTCAATCTGGGCCGCTGCGCGCGCGGTGGGAATCGAGTTGAGCCCGCGGATCTACTACGTCATGGGGCCGCTGTTCTTCCTCGTTCTTCTCGTCCCCTTCACGCTCAACGGGTTCGCGGTGCGCGAGGCGTTCTTCGTCAGCTTCCTCGGCAGCGTCGGGGTGGCCGCCGACGAGGCGTTTGCGGCGGGCTTCCTCTTCTTCCTCGTGACAGTGGCACTCGCCGCGCCGGGTGGAGCGATCCTGTTGTGGGAGGGGGTGCGCGGCGGCAAGCGCGCCCCGGTGCACGATGAGCCCTGACCGTGCTGCGGGCGTCGTCGTCACGCACGACGCTCTTCCGTGGCTTGAAAAATGTCTCGAGAGCATCGCGGGAATCAGTTCCGTGGTCGTCGACAACGGCTCGAGCGACGGGACAGCCGCGTTCGTTCGTGAGTGCTTTCCCAACGTCAAGCTGGTTGAGTTCGAGAATCGCGGACTGGCCGCGGGATGGAATCGCGGGCTCGCTGAGATCGACGCGGAGTTCATCCTCGCCTTGAATGCCGACGCGTGGCTTCTGGACGGCGCGCTCGAAGAGCTCCTCGACGTGGCCGCGAGACACCCGCGCGCCGCTGTGATCGCTCCGCGACTTCAGAACCCCGACGGCTCGTTGCAGCGCTCCGTACGCGGGTTTCCAACCGTCTGGCGGCTCGCAACTGAGTACTTCTATCTCCGCAAGCTTGCGCCGCGATCTCAGGTTCTGAACGCCTTCTATGGGGCCGGCTTCGCACACGATGAGGAGCGAGTCGTCGAGTGGGCGATGGGGGCGTGTCTTCTGCTGCGTCGAGACGCGCTCACTGACGTCGGCCTATTCGATGAGCGCTTCTTTCTCTTCAGCGAGGAGGTCGATTGGTGCCGGCGTGCGGCGGATCGGGGTTGGTCGGTCGTGTTCACGCCCGCGGCTGAGTGCGTCCACGTCGGTGGAGCTTCGCACGGCGGCCGGCTCTTCCATGAGAACGTCAAAGGACACCTCCGCTACCTCTCGCTGCACGAGGGAGCAGCGGCGGCGGAAAAGGCGCGACGAATGTTGCGCGTAGCGCTCGCGGTGCGCGCCGGGCTCTACCGCGGCGAGCGGGGGAGGCTCTACCGCGAGGCAGGGCGCTGGCTTGGGTCTGGCAGCGTCGACACCCTGCTCGCGGGATGAGCGGCATCTGGCTCTACCTCCGGCTTGCCGGCGCGACTGCGGTCGTGCTCGCGCCGGGATGGCTCATTGCCAGGGCGCTCGGCGTGCGTGGAGTCGCAGCAACCTTTGCGTGGGGTCTCTCCGCAATCGCGGGGGCACTTGCCCTCACGTTTCTCGTCTCCGGCGGTCTGGGATTGACACTGGCGCTACTGGTGGCGGTAGGGCTCTTTGCCGCGCCCCGGGCGATCCTTCGTGGCTGGCAGCAGCCACTCCACGGCTCGGGCGCGGTCGGCGCCGCAGGACTTCTCCTAGGCCTGCTTCTTTGGCGCGTTGCGGGTGAGGTCGGTGGCGACGGCTTCTTCCACCTCGCGCGCACCCGGAAGCTGTTGTCACTCGGAGACCTCTCGCTTCAGCGCGTCGTGGAGTTTCCGGACGGTGGTCTTCACCCCGGGTACGCCTTCCCGCTGTGGCACGGCTTCCTCGCGCTCGTTGCGAAGGTCGCGGGCGCCGACCCTGAAGAAGTCGTCGTGCATCTGCCGAGCGTGCTCGTCCCGCTGCTAGCGGTCGTTGCCTTCGAGGCCGCCCGCGCGATTTTCGGGAGGACGGCCCCTGCTGCCGCTGCTACCGCTGCGACCCTCGCGATCGTCGGGATGGCCCCGGGTCATGGTGGCGCGCTTACCGCACTCGCCCTGCCCGCGACCGCATCGCGGCAGTTACTCGTCCCCGCGGTCGTTGCGCTTGCGTTTGGGGCAATCAGGCGACCAACTCGGGTGACGTTTGCCACCGCTGCCGCGGGATCCCTGGTGCTTGCACTCGTCCATCCAACGTACGCAATCTTCGTGTGGCTTCCGTTCGCAGGATTCGTGTTAGTCAGATACGGCTGGACACGCCTGGAGATGCGCACGGGGGCGAAGGTGCTTGGGGCGTTGATTCTGCCGGTGGCGGTGTTCTTTGCCTGGCTGCTTCCCGTCATCGCCGACACCGTCTCGGTGTCGCCTGGAGCTGAAGAACGCATGCGCGCGCTCAAGCACTACGCTGGCCAGCTCGATGTCCGCTCACCCGACAGCTTCTCGATGTCCCCCGATGTGTTCGGGCGAACCGGGGCGGTGGCAATTGCCGCACTGCTGCTGCTGCCGCTCGCAGGGTTTGCGCCGAGGCGCAAGTGGGCCGCGTTCGTCGTAGGCGCTGCGCTTGCCGTCTTTGCGATAACGCTGATTCCGCTCCTCTTCGTGCCCTTCTCCGACGTTGTCTCGCTTTCCCAGTCGCGCCGCTTCGCCGGTTTCCTTCCCTTTGGGATAGCGCTCGCAGGTGGGCTCGGCATTGCTGCCGCGAGGCTTGGTCGGGCAACTCTTCCCCTTGCGCTCGCGGCTGGCGTGCTCCTGCAGGTCATCTACCCCGGAGACTTCGGGTACGCGCTCCACCACGGGGGGCCGGCGTTCGTGACCTGGCTCGCTGTCGTCGGCACGCTCGCGGCTGCGGGCTACGGTTGCCTGGGCCGGTCTCGGCCCGAGGTAAGCGCGGGACTCGCGGTGGCGCTCCTCATTCTCCCAACGTTCGTCTACGGGTTCGCGCACTGGACACCATCACCGGCCCGCCCCGAGAGCGCCCTTTCGGCAGGCTTGATCGAGACGCTTCGTAACGACGTACCGGCAGGTGCAATCGTGTACGGGACTCCCGAGGCCAGCTACCGGATGGCGGGGTCAGCGCCGATCTACATCTGCGTTGCGCCGCCAGGCCACGTCGCCGACACCGTCAAGAACTACCCCAGGGAGCGCGCCAAGCAGTTCAAGGTGTTCGCGCGCACCGGCGAGCTGACCGCGCCGCAGTCCTGCGGTGCACAGTGGATAGTCGTCGACAAGCGCCGCTTTCCGAAGCTCCCGTCCTTGCTCTCTGACCTGGCGGTTGTCTACGAAGATGAGCGGTGGGTGCTGTACCGGCTGTAGTCCGTGGCGGCGGCCAGCTGTGGCGCGTCGTGACGTTCGGGTTGCGGTGAGAAGCGGTAGTGCCCGATGAGCTCAGCGAGCGGTCTGGCGGCGGAGAAGACGAATCCCTGCCCCAGTTGGCACCCGAGCCGTTGTAGTGCGCCAGCTTGTTCGAGACGTTCGACACCCTCGGCGACCACGGTGAGGTCGAGCTCGGTTCCGAGCGAGACGAGTGAAGCCAGGAGCCGCTCTTCGCGGGAACCGGAGCCAACCGCATCGACGAAGGGTTTCGCAAGCTTGAGGATGTCAACCGGCATTCGACTCAGGTAGCTGAGGGACGAGTAGCCGGTGCCGAAGTCGTCGAGTGCGATGCGTAGCCCGGCGCTGCGGAGGGTCGCGAGGCGCTCGATAGCCGTTTCGGGATCGCGAAGCAGTACCGACTCCGTCATCTCCACGACCAACCCAGACGGTTCCAGCCCGCGGGAGCGGAGAGCTCGGTCGATGAAGCCGGGGAGATCGTCTTCGATGAGCTCGCGTGCCGAGAGATTGACAGTGACGAAGAGGTCGGGATCGTTCAAGGCCCGGCGCAACACGATCGCTGCATCGATGGCAGCGGTGATTGCCAAGCGGCCAAGCTCGACGACGAGCCCCGCCTCTTCGGCGATCGGAATGAAGTCGAGCGGCTCGACCAGGCCTTTCACAGGGTGCTTCCAGCGCATCAGCGCCTCGGCTCCAACGGTCCTTCGGTCGGCGAGGTCGACGATCGGCTGGAAGTACATCTCCAGCTCTCCGTCCGCGAGTGCGCGACGCAGGTCGGTACGCACCTCAAGGCGATCGCGTGCACGATCGCCAAGCGCGGCGTCGTAGATCTCGAGGCGACCCTTCCCTCGCGCCTTCGCGGAGTACATCGCCAGGTCTGCCCGGCGGATAAGTGTGTCTGCGCCCAGGCCTCGGTCGCCAACCACGACACCCACGCTGGCGGTTAGCTCGAACTCGCGGCCGCCCGCGACGATCGGTCGGGAGAACGCATCGAGCACCGCCTGGCCGACGCGTTCGCCACCTGTCTCCGCATCCTCCTCGACCAGGATCGCGAACTCGTCACCTCCGAGTCGGGCGACCGTGTCGCTTTGACGTACCGCGCGCTGCAAGCGCTCGCCTGCGGTTCGAAGCACGTCGTCGCCGGTGCCGTGCCCGAGGCTGTCGTTTACCGACTTGAAATCGTCGAGATCCAGGTAGACGATCGCGACGGGTGCGTTGTCACGCCGGGTCAGCGCATGCTCGATCCGGTCGCGAAACAGAGCGCGATTCGCGAGTCCGGTGAGCGAATCGTGAAAGGCCTGATGCGCGAGCTGCTGTTCCAGCTCCTTCTGATCGGTGATGTCCACCATGAATCCCCGACTGCACACCGGCGTTCCGTCGGCATCAGACACGATGACCGCCTCGTCGAGAAACCACTTCCAGCGACCGTCGCGTGTTCGCAAGCGGTACTCCATTCGGAAAGGCCGACCTGTCTCGACGTGGAGCTCATTCTCGGAGAGAGCTCGAACGCGGTCGTCGGGGTGCACGAGTGAGAGCCAGAGATCGTCGTCCTCCAACCATTCCGTCGCGGTGTAGCCGATCAGCCCCTCGAGCTGGGGGCTGACGTAGATCGTTGGAGCATTTGCAGCGAGTCCGTCGACGTACGTGACGAGCGGGATCGTTTCAACCAGCTGCTGGTACTCCTCACGCACCGTCCCGGCGCTTGTCCCCGACTCGGTCCGTTCGCGCGGAGTGAAGAGGATGCCTTCGAACACCGGTCGTGGGGTGAGATCGTCGCGCGCTGTTTCTGGTTCACCCGCACGATTGGAGGAGTTCCGGCGCGCACGAGCTACGAGGCTTCGAATCGCGTGGCTGAGCACGGCGACGCCAGCAAGCACGGCGAGCAGAGGGGTCGACAGAACACCGATCATCAGGGTGGAATCGGACAATCGAGGCAAACGCGTGTCCCCCAATTGGGTAGTCCCCCGTTCGGGGGACTACGCGGTGTTATCTAGCATCGCCCGGCATGAAGGTTTTGATCATCAGCTTCTACTTCCCGCCTGCGGGTGGAGGAGGCGTCCAGCGACCGCTGAAGCTGGCGCAGTACCTGCCCGCGCTTGGGATCGAGACCCACGTACTCGCGCCTGACGATCCACGCTGGGTGCACCGAGATGCCGAGCTACGCACTCCCACTCAGGCCTGGGTGCATCGAGCGCGCTACGTCGGGCCGAGCGGCGGCAAGCCAGCCGAGCTCATGCGAGGCACCGAGGGACTCGAGCGCATCCTCATGCGTGCGCGACTTCAGGCTCGGCGGCTTGTCATTCCTGATGAGAACGCAACGTGGGCGCTAACGGCCGTACCGGCCGCTATCCGCATCGTGCGCGAACACGGCATCGACGCTGTGCTCACGACCTCTCCGCCGGGATCGACGCATCTCGTCGGAGCAGCTGTCAAGCGCGCGACTGGTGTGCGCTGGGTCGCGGACCTTCGCGACTCGCTCCTCGCGCATGCACACCGGCGAGCGGATACGACCGCAACGAGGGCGAAGGCCGGCATGCACAGGCGTGTCGCGAAGCTTGTCGCCTCCTACGCCGATGCGATCACCTGCGTCTCCGAGGCGATCTCCGAGGAGACGCGCGGACTCTCGCCGCGGGGGCAGGTGGTCACGATTCCGAACGGCTGCGACTTCGACGATGTCGTCGGGCTCGAGCGGCAGCCGTCTGATCGCTTCCGCATCACGCACACCGGGAGCTTCTTTGGCCGGCGCGACCCAAGACCGTTTCTCCAGGCGCTTTCCGACTCGGGGCTCGACGTACACGCCCGCTTTCTTGGCGACTTTCGCGAGACCGACCGCATCTGGGCGGAGCAACTCGCACTCGGCGATCGCCTTGATCTGATTCCGTACGCGCCACGGTCGGAGTCGCGTGGGCGTGAGCGCGACGCGGGGGCGGTGGGGGGTGTGTTCCCCGAGGCCGACGGCCGCGGGGAGGGGGTGTTGTGGGGGCAGGGGGTGGGGGACAAAGCCGGTGGTGGGGCC
>JANNQQ010000173.1:0-14297 GCA_031400835.1 Actinomycetes bacterium
GGTCGTAGCGTCCATCAGGGCAGGTAGCGCCTACGTCAATGTCCACACCGCTAGGAACGCGGGCGGGGAGCTTCGCGGTCAGGTGAAGAAGAGCGGCTGACGGTTTCCACGCTGGGAGCGGCCACGGGGCCGCTCCCAGGCGGGCCAGGTCACTGAACGGACCCTTCGATTCGCTCGGCCGCGAGCAGGATGGTGAGCGCGGTCTGCCCCTCGGCGAAGCCGCCGGCACGCGCGCGGGTGCGCGCCTCGCGTAGGGGCATCCGTACGAGCGTGAGCTGCTCTCCCTCGTCGAGGTCGCTTGCACTGAGCTCGACCCCCAGGGCGAGGAACGCATCCGAGCGAAGACTGAGGTGAGCGCTCGAGGAGAAGAACGTCGTCAGGTGTGACCAGCTGCTCGCGGTGCCACCTGTCTCCTCCCGGAGCTCACGCTTCGCGGCCTCGAGGGCGCTCTCGCCATCGTGTACCGAACCAGCCGGCACCTCGAGCGTCCAGTCCCTGACCGGATGCCGATACTGGCGGACGAGAAGAAGCTCGTCGGCGTCCGTCACCGCAGCGACGAAGACGGCACGTGGCACACCGAGGTAGGCGTACTCGGTGTCGCGATTGCCGAGCCTAAGCGTGTCACGGATGACCGAGCGCCAGGGTGAGTCGGCGAGCAGCGTGCTCGATTCGAGATCGACATCCACGCGAGCTGGGATCGTCTCGGCCAGAGAGCGGAGAACGTCGGCTGTTCGCTGGCCGGGGAGCTGAGCGAGCTCATGGGCGAGAGCTGCAAGATCGACCAGCGTGTCGACGTCTCGCCACCTCCCGACCTCGGCGACAATGAGCCCGGCGAGAGCACACCGCTCTCGCGTCACCGCCATGACCGCCGGAGTCGACCACGGAATCTCGTGGAAGGGCGCCGGATGGTGACGGTTCATCGCAATCAACCAGTAGCCCCCGTCAAGCGCAGGCCCAAGCGCGACGTCCGCACCGTCAGCGAGTGCATCGAAGGCAGCCCTCAGCTCTCCGGGTGGGAGCCCGGGCACGTCGGACGAGACGAGTGCACATGGACGCGCGCCGGCGTGCTCGGCAATCCCCCACCCGAGCGCCGCACCCAATCCTCTCCCCTGCTGGACGACGCACGGGACCTCGGGAAGGTGCTGCGCCAGGGCTAGAGCGTCGTCCTCGCTCGGGCAGAGGAGGCGAACGTCGGCACATTCCAGGTGGCAGGCATCAACCGTGTCGAGCAGCATTGCAAGGTGTAACGCAGCCGCCTCGTCCACGTGCAGCGGCGGAACCAGGCGCGTCTTCGAACGGCCCGGGACGGGGGCTTTCGCGACCACGAGGACAGTGCCGTCATGCATCAGTTGTCCAGTGCCCCGGCGCGGATCCAGTCGGAGATCACCTGCACATCATCGTCCGAAAGCAGATCCCGGTTCGAGGGGTCGGGTGGATGGGTGAGGAGGTACGAAAGCTCAGGGCGGCCGGGAACGACCCGCTCGAACGCCGGTCGTGTCTTCGCCGAGACGCGATAGAGATCGTCGTACGCGTGTCCGCGGCGCAGATCGAGATACGGGTAGGCCACCGGGTGGCACGACACGCATTTACGGTCGAAGATCGGCTGCACTTCGCTGGCGAACCGCGGGGCGCTCCCGCCGTCGCGGGCAAGAACGAGCACCAGCGTCCCGGCGACAATCGAACCGGCGACCGCGACGGCCGCGATCAACCGTCGACGGTGAGGAACTCGGAGACGTTGCACTGTTCGTCGACGGCGAGAAAGACCCAGGGTCCAGGGATCGCCTCCGGGATCGTCGCCGTCCAACGACCCGGCGCGTTGTCGACGTTGTGGAGCTCAACTGTGATCCCTGACCGCGGATTGACGGCCAGCGTGTAGTTGCCATCAAGACTCGTGCCCGTGACCGTCAGCGACAGCTCGAGACCTGCAACGGCGGGCTTCGAGATCACGGGGTTCGGGATGACGCGATCGGGGAGGCCGAACTCGATCTCCTCGGTCTCGCCTTCATCGAGTGCGACGATCCGCGACACGTAGATGCTGTTCGGAGCGTACGCCTTGAGCAGGAAGCGGCCCGCGGGTGCGTCTTCCAGGGTGAACGTTCCGGATGTGTCCGTCGCCGCAACCCTGTAGTGCTCCTCACCACCCTCGAGCAGCTCACCGGCGAGCAGCAAGGTGACAAAGGCTCCCTCGACAGGCTTGCGATCCTGGTCGATCACGCGCCCGGTGATCGTGCCGGATCCCTTCTGCTTGGTCGCAAGCTCGACACCGTCGATTCCGGTCGGCGGCGAGCCCGGAGTCGTCACCTCGGGTCCGCCCGTCTTCCCATCGGATCCCTTCGCGCCACCGAGAATCCAATCGCGAACGAGCTCAATGTCCTCGGCCGGGATCGGTGGCGACTGCGGCGGCATCCGCGTACCGATCGCCGGGATGTCCGCGATCGCCGGAGCGCCGCCGAGCTTGAGGTAGAGGAAGCTCTTACCCGGGTCTCCGGCCACAACGCGATAGAGCCGCGGATCCTCGAGCGCCTCGATCCCGACAAGCTGGTCGTAGGAGTTCGCCTTGGTGAGATCGAGTGAGGGGTTGACGCCGGGGTGACAGCTCGTGCAGCTGTTTCGCTCGAATACCTCTTGCACCTTCGCGTACGGAACGTCCCGCACCGCCTCGACATCGCCGCTCCCGCCGCAGGCAGCGACCGTGAGCGAGAACAGCCCGGCGAGAACGAGCCCGCAAACTGCGCAGAGAGCTCTCCGGATTCTCGACACAGCTGCACCCTGCCCACCGGATGACCTTCGCGTCAAGAAACGTTCTCTTAACGACGTCACGACACCCGCCGAATGAGACCCAGCGCCCGTTCACGCCACACAGCTCGGTGCGTGACTCCCGCAGGCCGCGCGGATCCCTCTACGCGGTACCAGTCGTAGGCCCGCGCGAGCGCCTCGGCCCCGCTCCGCTCCGGTCGCCAGTCGATGAGCTCCTGGGCGCGAGCGCAGTCGAACACGAGGTCCTTGTCGGCTGACCGTCGGTGCCACGTCTGAAGAGGCGAGAGCCGCGCCAGATCGAGCGCGGCAAGCAGCGCCTTCGTCGGTGCGGCAGGAACGCCAATGACGCGACTCGACGTGCCAGCGTGGCGGATGAGCGATTCGAGGTCCTCCCGTACCGTGCCACTGATCGTACCGCCGACGTTGAGCACCCCTTCGCCGCCTCGCATCCCGGCAAGCTCAATCGCACCGACGAGATCCTCGACATCGAGGAGCTGGTACCGGTTATCCCCACGACCGACGACGTAGATCCGGCGCCCCTCTCGGATCCAGCGAAACAGGATCCCGAAGACGCCGAGTCGCTCCGGCCCGAGGAACGCGGAGGGGCGCAGGACGAGCGGCGCGGGTGCGATAGCAAGCCAGGCCTCCTCCGCCCGGAGCTTCGACCGACCGTACCTCTCGATCGGCGCCGGCAGAGCCAACTCGCTGACCGGAGCACGCTGCAAGCCGTAGACAACGGCGGACGAGATACACACGCTGCGACGCACGCGGGCCTCGCGCGCCGCCTGAGCGACAGACGCAGTGCCCGTCGCGTTGATTCCGTCGAGGTCGCCACCAGACGGAAGGGCGGCCGCCGCGTGGACGACAACCTCGATGCCATCCATCACCTCGCGAAGAAGTCGCTCGTCCCGTATGTCGCCGGCGATCGCCTCTACGCCCGGAAGCGAAGCGTCAAGGGGCTCGAGATCCAGCGAGCGGGCTGGGATCCCGCGCTCGGAAAGCCGCCGGAGAAGGTGAACGCCCAGGAAGCCCGAGCCACCGGTGACGAGCCACGTCATCCGTACCTCGCCACAACGCCGAGCATCCGCGCGCCTGCCCGCACCGATGGCCCGAGCCGCCCGGATACCTTCGAGCGACCGCCGCGCCGCGCCCGAGAGGGGACGTCGACTTGCGCGATAGGTAACCCCGCCCTCGCCGCTTTGACGACCATCTCCGTCGGCCAGCCGTACGTCAATTCGCGCATCCCCAGCGATTCAAGGGCATCGCGGCGGATGGCGCGCATCGGCGGAATGTCACGCACCGGCACACCGGTCGTCGCACGTACGAGGAATGAGACAAGATGGTTTCCGAGGCGTTGATGCCAATGTTGTGCGCCTGCCTCGAGCTCGGCGCGCACCCCCAAGGAGAGAGCCGCGCGTCCCGAGAGGATCGGTTCGAGGACCGCGCCAATCGCTGCAGGATCGTCGCTGCCATCCCCGTCGATCCACACGATGATGTCTGTCCCAAGCGTCTCGGCGCCAAGGCGACACGCGCGGCCGTACCCCGGCTCCAACTCGACCGCAACCTGTGCCCCACCTGCACGAGCGAGCTCCCGCGTGCCGTCGCTCGAGCCACCATCGACGACAACAAGCGCGTCGAGCAGCCCACAAGGGATCTCCGTGAGCACGGAGGGAAGCGACTCGGCTTCGTCGATGACGGGAATCGCAAGACCCACCGTGGGCACAGGTGGAAGCGGCACCAGCGACACCGTGGTGATGGGCGCCCGCCGAATCACACCGCCTACTGCAAGGACGACGAACGGACCGTAGATCCCCGCGCGCACCCACCACGGCAGCGATGCGTCGATCCCGAATACATACAACAGGGGCACCGTTCCCGAAAGCCACAGCCATGCTGGCGCCGGAGTGACGACGAGAAACGGGAGCAGCCAGAGGACGTACCACGGTTGGATGTAGGCGGCTGCGAGGAGTATCGAGCCAAGGACGAGCAACCCGGAGCGCGCAACCTGCTCGACCCTGTCGTGCTCGCGCAAGGCGACGACGACTACCACGAGCAACAGCACGAGGAGAAGCAGCAAGCGGGCGCCCTCGCGGCCGAGAACCGGCATCAGCGCCGACCACGCGAGCGAGCCGAGATCCTCACGATCGACGTAGCGGAAGAAGCTGCCAACCACACGCGTCCCAGCCGACGCGTAGACGGCGTACCCAAGGGCGATGGTCGCGACGCCTGACGCGACCATTCGCTTGCCTCCGCCACGGGCAAGCGCCGCAAGCAGAAAGACG
The DNA here is from genome assembly GCA_031400835.1 of Actinomycetes bacterium. GTDB lineage: Bacteria > Actinomycetota > Thermoleophilia > Gaiellales > Gaiellaceae > Gaiella. The sequence goes on from JANNQQ010000173.1 coordinate 5,040, forward strand.
GGGCCCAGCTTGAACAGCGCGCCTGCCCCAATTGCGGCCCCCGCAAGCGCGCGATGCCCGGTCGCCCAGGCTGCGAGCAGGCCCGAACACGCAAGCACCGCAAGCGCATCGGCGTGACCGTTGCCAGCGATCTCGCTCACGGCAAGCGGGTGCCATGCCAGCAGCGCAACCCGTTCAAGCGGCGCTCCTGTCCGCAAGAGGACCAGGAGTAGAAGCCCGATCGCGGCCGCTTCGGCGAGAAGAAACAGCCACGTCGTTGCACGCAGACCGGTACCGAAGACACCGCGCGCGGCGAGAAACGCCGCCTCGGTACCAGGGGGATACACCGTCGTCCAGTCTTTGCGGTTGATGTCCTCCCAGACTGCCTCGTCTCGAAACCGCTCGAGCTGGGGGGCGTTTGGGGCGTAGCGGTACGGGTTGATGCCTTCGCTCTGAATGCGTGCGTCCCACGCGTAGCGGTGCGTATCCGTGGTGAGCGGCGGCTCACCCGACGGATCGAACGCCACCGAGCTCAGCAGAACCGCAACGACAAGAACAAGCGCAAGTCCGGCGCGGCCGATCCCGAGGCCGTGCCAGCACAGCCACGCCGCAGGCAAGAAACATGCGAACGCAAGAAGCTGCGCGAGCACCTGCTCGCGAATGTCAGAGTCACCACGCACGGCGAGCTCGGCGCCGACGACACCAAGACCAAGCAACGCCGCGAGAACCGGACGAGCAGCAACCGCAACCTCGATACCCCGCGACCGCGGGGCCAGACTTACGCTCACCTGATGTTGCGCGCGACGTCGGTGCCAACGGGTTGCTCGGAGACAACCCGGAGGAATCGATCGAGTGCGGCGTCGAGCGGGTCGATCTGGCGGGAGACGAGAAGGTCGAGATCGGTGACGCCATCGCGCACCGTCGGCCCAAAGGGATGCAAAAAGGCGCCATCGGCAGTGAGCGTGAGCTCCGGCAGGATGTCGGAGGGGCCAGGTTCTACGCCCATCCCCTCAAGGGCGGCACGGCCGCGTCTGACGACTCCGCGTACGAGGTGATCGTCGTCCGTGATCCCCCACGTGCGGTGAAGCTCACACAGGCTCGCGAGCTCCTTGGGAGTCTGACTCTCGACCGTGGTCGCGATCCTCACTCGGATCCCACGCTCAACGAGACGCGGAACAGCGCCGACAACCTTGGCAAAGTTGTTCGCCCCGCGAAACTCGTCATTCGCCTCAGCGCTCGACGAGTCGAGCGAGATCTGGAGCGCAACGTCGAGTTCGCGCAGCGGGGCGAGTCGATCGAGAAGCCGGTCGGTGAACAGTGTCCCGTTCGTGAGCGCGATGGTGGGCAGAATGGCAGCGAGGTCAGCGAGCGTTTCGGGGAAGTCGGCAAGCATGAAGTTCTCACCGCCGGTCACACCGAGTGCCGTGAAGCCAAGCTCGCGCGCTCGCTCCGCAGCGCCCACCATTGCGGCGCGGGAGAGCGTCCTCCTGTTCGCGATTCCGGGACGCGACTCGGTGAGGCAGTAGGTGCACGCGAGGTTGCAGTGATAGGTCGCGTACAGCCACAGGCGCTCGCCACAGCGTCCCTCGGCGATCGCCTCTTCCAGGATCGCGCTTGTCACTGCGGCGGCGGAATGTCGAAAGCGGTGCAGTACTTGTTCAACATCTCCGTGGCTCCGGCCAGCAACGTGAGCTCGACGAGCTGGTCGTCGCGGAGAACGTCGAGTACCCGAGCCGCGAGCTCGTCGGAGATCCCAGCTGCGTCGAGGACGTACGCATCGACCCATTCGACGATCGTCCGCTCGCGCGGCGGCAGCGTGTCGAGCGGGGCCTCGTCACAGATCGCCGCCACCTGGGCCGCTGGCACACCAACCTCGATCGCGATCGGGCGGTGCGACGTGAGGCAGTAACGACAGTTGTTGAGCTTCGAGACGCGCACGACTACGAGCTCCTTCGTCGCCAGGTCAACGCTGCCCTCGTCGTTGATCTGGCCCATGAACGGCACCAGGGTCTCGAGCAGGTCGGGCGCGTTGGCAAGCGAGCGCATGAGCGCCGACGCCTCGCCCTCGGGTGAATAGATGCCGCGCGCAAGCAGCGGTGCTTCGTCGCACTCAAGAAGTCGGAGTCGGCTCATGTGTTCTTGGTATCAGCCGCATCGGCGAGTCGGCAAGCTGCGTAAGCGATTCGTAAGACGTGAACCGATACTGTCGACGCAACGCGATCCCTGGAGACCGTCACGTGAGCACACCCATTCTGCCGCCGTTCACAGCTGAGACCGCTAAGGCAAAAGTTCAGGCGGCGGAGGACGCATGGAACACACGCGACCCTGAGCGGGTGAGCCTCGCCTACACCGAAGACTCACGCTGGCGAAACCGCCATCAGTTCATGGAGGGACGCGATGCGATTCGCCGGTTCCTCGAGGAGAAGTGGGAACGGGAGCTGGACTACCGGCTTCGCAAGGAGCTCTGGGCGTTCACCAACGATCGCATCTCGGTGCGCTTCGAGTACGAGAGTCACGACGCAAGCGGTCAGTGGTGGCGGAGCCACGGCAACGAGCACTGGGAGTTCGACGGTGCGACGGGACTCATGCGGCGGCGAGACGCGAGCATCAACGACTACAAGATCGAGGCTAGCGAGCGCCGGTTTACCTGGGCGCGGGAGACGTAGCCGGCGCGAGCTCAACCGGCGAGGCGCCTGCGACGACCGCCCGCGTCTCGCGGGCATGGAGCAACGTCGTGCGGACGATGAGCTTGGCACGCGCGAAGTTGTCAAGCTCGGTGGGAACGGGGCCGACACTGCGGCCGAGCGCATAGCCGGCAGCGTTACGGCCCATCGCCCTATAGCTCTCGAGCGAGTAGAGAGGGCTCATCCCAAACAGTTCGAGATTGTCGAGTGGTTGGAGGTCGGCACGGTGGATGACCGCGGTGCCCTTCGACTGGATGCCAAGTGCGACGCTCGACCCCGAGAGGCAGGCGCCGTCGTGCGCGATGAATGCGACGTCGGCCGTTCGTCGCACACGCACAACCCGAGGTCGTCCACCCGCCTCGCGGATGCCGTCGCACACGGCTTCGATGACCTCGCCGTGCAACAACCCGCCGATGGTCTCGGAGATCTCCGCGCCGAAGGCCGGTCCGAGAGCTACGACGACCTCATCCGCATCGCGCCCGCGCTCCGCCTCGCCGACCTCCGCAAAGCCGGCGCCGGTTGCGCTACCACCTGTCCCAAGCTCTCTCGGGTCGACGACGTGGGGTAGGCGCTGCAATAGCTCCCACCGCTCACCCTCAAGGCGATAGCCCGTCCCCGGACCGAGATACACGTTGGGATCGTTCACGGCCGAGCGCACGAGACCATCCGGCTCGATGATGGCCGAGGTCTGCAGATAGTCGCCGGCAACGCGTTGCCTCAACATTGCGAACACCGCCTGGGCAACGTCCTCAAACCCGCGCCGATCGAGTGCGAGTGCCACGTCGAAAGCCGACGCACCCGAGGCAAGCAACGCGTCGGCGGCATCGACATCGGCCGCACGGTCACGATCGGGAACCTCGCCGGAGTTATGCGCAACCATCGCACTCTCGACCTCGGTGTCAGTGATCGCCGGCAGTCCGAGCTCCTCGAAGACCACCTGAATTGCCCGCGCGGCGCGCTCCCGTACGCGCATGACCTCGGTCTCATCGACGGGCTCAATCCCCCCGTCGACCTGCCAGTCGCGCTGCATTGTCAACCACTCATCGAGATCGTCCGCGTCGTAGTTACCCCCGCCGAAGGTGTTATCGCTGCGCGGCATCACCGAGTATCCAGAGGTGACGAAGTCCGTTCCCGGGAGGAACTGTCCCATCAACTTCGCGGTTTTGCGGATCGGCGAATGTGAGGCGATCGCGTCATTCCCCGAGGCGACCTCGAGATCCAACCACGCGGCAATCACGTTTTCTGCCAGGATCGCGCGGGTTCCGCTCGGTACCGAGAGCGCGAGCGCGACGCAGGAGATCGAGCCGTTCTGCACACCCTGCGATCCAGCCGCCCGCACGACCGACACGCAGCGCGCCTCCAGGTAGAGCATCGACATTCCCTGCGCGTGTCCCATCAGCGCCTCCGACCCCGTCCCGGACGTGAAGCGCACCTTCACCCCTCGCGAGGCGTAGGCAGCGCCGAGGAACGACTTCGACCAAGGCGTGTCGTCGCCATCGACGAACACGGGCTCGGTGCCATACACCGACAGCGTCTCGGCGTACGTCACGAGACCTCGAATCGCGAGCTCGAGGTTGCGGCGCTCCTCCACTGCGCATTGCGTCATCACGCCGGGCCTGCCGACCTGCGAGCCAACGAGGAGAGCAAGCGCATTGAGTGGTGCGTAGCGTGCCACCCCAACGGTTGTCTCGAGCTCGTCAAACCCGCGCCGCGCTGCCTCAGCGGCATCCGCCGCGAGCAGCGCCGGGTTCTCCTTCAGGTTCGTAACGTGCGCCTGGTTGCCAGGGTCGCGACGCGCGCGAAGCTTCTTCAACGCGAGCATCAACTCAACCGGGTCGAGCAATGTCACGACCCTTGCAAGCTTCGCGGGTGTCAGCCCGCGTGCGAGCCGAACGAGCTCTGATCGGGGCACGGCGATGTCGACGAGCATGTGTGCAAGGCGCTCGTCAGGGAACGCCATAGCCTCCGCCGCGATCTCAAGGTCGAGTCCATGCTCGACGAGGAAGCGATCGATCAGGTCGAACTCCTCAGCGGCCCGTCCGTCAAGCCGGATCACGACTCCGCCTTCAACCACAAGCTCCGGGACTGGATCGTTCGGCCCGTTGAGAGCAATCAGACCCAGTTCGGCCCAGGGCTCGATCAACAACTCGCGGCGCAGGTCGGTTGCCGCGCGCGCCGAAAATCGGCCGGTCTGGTGGGAGTCACCCATGAAGGAGACCTCGGTCGGCGTAGACACCCGCTGCTTCGCGAACGAAGGCCGCCGTCAGCTTCGCGCCAATCGCGTCGAGCCGGACGGCCGCCTCCTCTAGCTCAGCCGCAGTCGAGCGACCAGGGCGAAGTGCCGTGTAGATCTCAAGTACCTCCGAGTCTGGAACACCGACGAGCTCGGCGGCCCGCGCGAGGTTGTCGGCGAGCTGCCCGCGCCCAGCGGCTCTGGCCACTTCCGACTGAAGCGCAAGGGTGCCCGACGTTGCCCGGAGATCATCGGCCGAGACGTTCCCTGCCCGCGCGGCGTCGAGCGTCAGCTCCGAGAACGGACGGCCCGACGGGGTGTCCACCAGATCGGGCCGGTGCGTCCCGAGTGGGTAGTCGGTGGTGGGGTCGAAGCGCATGGGGAGAGGTTAGGGTAGGCGCATGGGGAACACCACCGATCACCGATTTTCCGGCAGGGTCGCGCTGGTCACGGGCGCGGCCAGCGGGATTGGCGCGGCGGCCGCCCGCAGGCTCTTGCTCGAAGGAGCAAAGGTAGCCACGTTCGATCTCAACGACTCCGAGGTGGAGGGCGCCCTCGCCCTCACCGGCGATGTATCCGTGTCCACCGAGGTCGATACCGCCGTTGCCGCGGCGACGGCGGAACTCGGCCCGATTGACGTGCTCGTCTGCTCAGCCGGCATTTCCGGCAACTCGCTGCGAACACAAGATGTCAGCGACGGCGAGTGGAAGAAGGTCATGGCCATCAACGCAGATGGCGTTTTTTGGTGCAACCGGGCGGTCGCTCCGGGGATGGCCGAGCGGGGCTACGGTCGAATCGTCAACGTCGCGTCGATCGCCGGCAAGGAGGGCAATCCGATGGCGGCGGCGTACTCGGCGTCGAAGGCGGCCGTGATCGCACTGACGAAGGCCGTCGGCAAGGATTTCGCCCGAACCGGTGTCTCCGTCAACTGCATCGCCCCGGCCGTGATCGAAACGGCCATGCTCGGAGACATGTCGCAGGAGCACATCGACTACATGGTCGAGCGGATCCCGATGGGCCGGATGGGCAAGGCCGACGAGGTCGCCGCGTTGATCTGCTGGCTAGCGAGCGAGGAGTGCTCGTTCTCGACCGGCGCCACGTACGACATCTCCGGCGGCCGGGCCGTCTACTGATGCCGAGGACACGTTGAGGGCTCGGGCCGAAACCGTGCGCAGGTCTCTCTTCGATTCGGGAACAGCGACGTGACGTACCGCGAAGAACGACTTTGTGTTGAATCAACACAAGGTTCGCGCGCCTTCGTCGCCGACGAGCGAACCCTTGCGCTCGAAGCGCCCGCGACGCTCGTGCGGCCGATAGACCCGCCCGAGGTCTGGTGCGCGGGCGTCACGTACGAACGCAGTCGCGACGCACGGATCGAGGAGTCCGGCAGCGACGTCTACGCCCTCGTCTACGACGCAGACCGACCCGAGCTCTTCCTCAAGGACGCGCAGTGCCGACGGACCGTCGGCCCCGGAGAACCGATCGCGGTCCGGGCGGACTCGACGTGGGACGTCCCCGAGCCCGAGATCGGCGTCATCCTCGGTGAGGAACTCGAGATCGTTGGCTACACGATCGGCAATGACGTCTCCTCACGCGATATCGAGGGAGCAAACCCCTTGTACCTGCCACAGGCCAAGGTCTTCGCCGGTGCGTGTGCGCTGGGGCCAGCCGTGTACGTGCCGGACGACTGGGACGCCCCACTCTCGATCGAGTTGACGATCCGCGACGGGCACGGAGCCGTGCTGTTCGAGGGTTCGACGTCGACAGCGCGGATGAAGCGAAACGTCGCCGACCTCGTCAGCTGGCTCGTGCGTGAGAACCCCGTGCCTCCCGGAAGCGTGCTTCTGACCGGCACGGGCCTCGTACCTCCCGACGACTTCACCCTGCTCCCGGGTCACGGGGTCGAGATCCATGTCCCGGAGATCGGCACCCTGACGAACCCCGTTGTTCGAGCCACCGACTTGCTCGGAAGGATGTCCTCATGACCGGGACCGCGAGGCAGTTCATCGGCGGTGAGTGGACCGAGAGCGTGTCGGGTGAGACGTATGAGAAGCGGAATCCGTGGAGGCCCTCGGAGGTGACAGGCGTCATCGCCGCATCGGGCTCGGACGACGCGATGGCAGCCGTCGAGTCGGCCCGCAAAGCCTTTCCCGCCTGGGCGGCGTTGCCTGCGCCCGCGCGTGCAGCGTTTTTCTTCAAGGCCGCTGACGCGATCGAAGCTCGGATAGAGCAGATCGCGCAGGACATGACCGCGGAGATGGGCAAGCCGCTGCGAGAGGCCCGGATGGAGGCGGCGCGAGCGGCAGTCATTCTCCGCTACTCCGCCGGCGAGGCCTACCGGCCCGCAGGCGAGGTGTACGAGCCGTCAGTCGGCAACCAGACTCTCTATACACGCCGACGCCCGATCGGTGTCGTCGGACTGATCACGCCCTGGAACTTCCCCATTGCGATCCCCGTGTGGAAGCTGGCGCCCGCCCTGATCTACGGGAATGCCGTTGTCCTCAAGCTCGGCTACGAAGCACCAAGGACAGGGCTGCACATCGCAGAGTGCTTCGGCGAAGCTGGCTTGCCGGCGGGCGTACTCAACATCCTCACGGGTTCAGGCTCGACAGTCGGAGCAGAGCTTGTTCGCAATCCCATAGTGCGCGCGCTCTCATTCACCGGCTCCGTGGCCGTCGGACACGCGGTTCGGAATGAGGCAACCGCGCGCAACTGTCGCGTTCAGCTCGAGCTCGGTGGACACAACCCCTTCATCGTGATGGCTGACGCCGAGATTGACCGGGCCGTTGAGGCGGCCTTTGCCGGTGCCTTCTGGTCGGCGGGACAGAAGTGCACCGCTACGAGGCGGATTCTCGTTCACGACTCGGTCTACGACACCTTCCGCGAGAAGCTCCTTGCGCGCGTCGCCGCAGCGAAGGTCGGCGACCCAGCCGATCCCACGACCGAGGTCGGTCCGGTCGTCAACGAAGGGCCGATGAACGAGATTCTCGAAGCAATCGAGCGAGGGAAGGCCGAGGGTGGGACGGTGATCGCCGGGGGAGCCCGCGCCTCCGGCGACGGTTTCCTGATCGCCCCGACGGTCTTTGAGAACGTCGCCGACGAGGCATTCCTCTCGTGTGAGGAGGTGTTTGGCCCTGTCGCCTCGCTCTATCGCTTTTCGACCCTCGACGAGGCGCTCAAACGCGCGAACGCGGTCGAGTTCGGACTCTCGGCAGCGATCTTCACGCGTGATCTCCACACGGTGCAGCGGTTCTCACACGAGCTTCAGGCAGGGATCCTGCACGTCAACTCTCAGACCGCGGGCGCCGATGTCCACGTGCCGTTCGGCGGGATAAAGGGATCGGGGTTCGGCCCGCACGAACAGGGTCGTGCCGCGATCGAGTTCTATACCGAGTCGGTCACGGTCTACCAGGATGCGCCGCTTTCGTGAGTACCGCCGTCAAGGTCGAGATCTTCGTCGATGCGAGCTGTAGGTACTGCCACTATGGGCTCGCCACGATCCGGCGGCTGTTCGACGAGGTCGCAGCCGACCCCGACGCACCTGCGCTTCGGCCGTCGTGGCGGTTTCTGCGGCTGTACGACCTGGAGCCGCCGGAGGGCCTGCCCCGTGCCGCCTATCAGGCCCGCGGAGGGCGCTCCGCCGAGCAGATCGCATCTGGCAATGCAGAGCTCCGCTCACGTGCTGCCGCGGTCGGGGTCAGGATCGACGACGAGCGGTATCGGTTTATGGGCAATCCACTCCTGGCGCACCGCCTCCTTGCGTTGGCGCGCGATGACAAAGGCGACGACGTCCCCGATCTCTGGGCGTTGACACAAGCGATCTTTGCGGCGAGATTCGCGCGAGGGCTCGACATCGCCGATCCTGCAGTCCTCCGTAGCGGGTGCGAGGACGCCGGTCTTGAGGTTCCCGAGCGGCTCTGGACGCATCTCGCCGATCCGACCGAGCACCTCGCCGAAACGCTCGCCGACCGTGCGTACGCGCAGTCCATCTCACTCGATGGCGTCCCACGTCTCCGGGTGGGTGGCACCATCGTCCCCGCGTGGCTCCCGCTCGACGAGGTACGAGAGAAACTCCGCGGCGCCCTGGGCGCAGCAGCGACGACCGGCTAGCGCTCGGGACACGCTTCGATGCCCCCTGCTCCGGCACCATCGCGCGAGCCGCTCGCACCAACACCACCAAAGGTTCCCGCCGAGCTCATTCGATGGGAGGGTGCCGAGGACACGATGGGCTCCGAGGTCGAGATGCGTCTGCTCGATGGAGTCGATCTAGCCGGGCGCAACGCCTCAGGCATGCGTCTCACTGAAAGCCGCCTGACCAGCGTCGACCTCACGGACGCTGATCTACGACGCGCGCTGCTCACG
>JANNQQ010000174.1:0-13724 GCA_031400835.1 Actinomycetes bacterium
GTCGAGGTGACACAGCAGGATGCCGTCGCACTTGAACGGGTCCCACACGTCGAGGTCGTCGGGGGCGACGTTCAGGTCACCGACTCCGTTGTTCGCAGCCTCGTAGGCCACGGGGTCGGACGTCATTACCACGAGGATCCGCATGTGCCGAACTTCGGCGAGGCGGGCCGTGGGCCGCGACTCTCCGAAGGAATGACGATCGCAATAGAACCGATGATCACGATGGGCAGCGAGGACGTTTGGCTCGCCGAGGATGGGTGGGCAATCGCCACCGACGATGGCAGTCTCTCTGCCCATTTTGAGCACACGGTCGCCATCCTTCCCGAAGGGCCACTCATCCTCACTCCGAGAGCCGGGATCGCGTCTGACGCAGCTTCTCTGCTACAGTAGGCGCCCGCGGCGCGGCCGTCTGTGCCTGCGCTGCGGTACCTCAAGATTATCCGTGACGGCGTCTCTGCGTCCGGTGCGCACGTCGATGTATCCCCAAGTTTCCTAACCCCCAGACCTTCGATTTGTTCCAGGAGTCCACGTGAAAGTTCGTCCCTCGGTCAAGCCTATGTGTGAGCGGTGTCGCGTCATCAAGCGGCACGGGCGCACCATGGTGATCTGTACGAACCCACGCCACAAGCAGCGGCAGGGTTAGGAGCACTGCCTTGGCACGCATCGCCGGAGTCAACCTCCCGAACAACAAGCGTCTTGAGATCGGCCTGACCTACATCTTCGGGATCGGCCAGTCCACTGCGCAAAAGATCTGTGACGATCTCACGTTGTCGCGCGACCAGAAGATCAAGGATCTCACCGACGACGAGGTGTCGAAGCTTCGCGCGTATATCGATGACAACGTTGAGGTCGAAGGCGATCTTCGCCGCGAGCGTTCCCAGGCGATCAAGCGTCTCACGGAGATTGCGTGTTATCGCGGTGTCCGCCATCGGCGCAATCTGCCGGTCAACGGCCAGCGCACCAAGACCAACGCCCGCACCCGTAAAGGCGCGAAGAAGACCGTCGGCCGCGGGAAGAAGGCGAAGTAAATGGCACCTCCGCGCAAGGCAGCGGCCGCCCGAGGCCGGACACGTCGCCGTGTCCGCAAGAATGTTGCAATTGGTCAGGCGCACATCAAGACGTCGTTCAATAACACCATCGTCTCGCTGACCGACAAGGAGGGGAACGTGATCGCTTGGGAGTCGGCTGGCTCAGCCGGGTTCAAGGGCTCACGGAAGTCCACCCCATTCGCAGCGCAAGTCACGGCCGAGAACGCCGCCCGCAAGGGAATGGAGCACGGCCTTCAGAAGGTCGAAGTGCTCGTCAAGGGGCCGGGCTCTGGTCGTGAGACGGCAATCCGCTCGCTTCAAGCAGCGGGCCTTGAGATTCTTGGAGTCAAGGATGTCTCACCCCAGGCGCACAACGGCGTTCGCCAGAAGAAGCGGAGGCGCGTGTAAGTGGCTCACCTGGCAACAGTTAGTGCGCCTCTGGCGCGCGATCCGCGGCGCATTGCGTCGTCCTCGGTCGCATCCGGGCTTAACAACAGCCCGCAAGCTCCCTGCGTCCTAGCACTGCTTGCGCCTCGCACCCCAGAGACGCGAAACCGTCACCAGGAGAACCACTAATGGCTCGCGATACCGGACCAAAGTGCCGCATGTGTCGGCGAGAGGGCCTCAAACTCTTCCTGAAGAGCGAGCGGTGTCTCACGGACAAATGTGCGCTTGAGCGTCGCGCGTACCCGCCGGGAGACCATGGTCGTGGGCGCATCAAGCAGAGCGAGTACCTGCTGCAGCTTCGCGAGAAGCAAAAGACGCGCCGCTACTACGGGCTGCTGGAGAAGCAGTTCCGGAACACGTACGAGAAGGCGTCCCGCCGTCCAGGCCCCACGGGTGAGAACCTCCTGCGGTTGCTCGAGACGCGGCTCGACAATGTCGTGTATCGGCTTGGGTTTGCCGGTTCGCGTGCACAGTCACGTCAGCTCGTTCGGCACGGGCACTTCTTCGTGAACGGTCGTCGGGTGAACATTCCGAGCTTCGGAGTGCGCCCCAACGACATCGTCTCGCTCCGGACAGGAAGTCCTGCAGAGACCATCATCCGCGACGCGACCGAACTCACCGCTTCGGTCGCACCTTGGCTTCAGGCCGATCACGACGGTCTTACCGGCAAGGTGTTGAAGTGGCCCGAGCGGGCGGAGATCGACACGCCGGTGCAGGAGTCACTCATCGTCGAGCTTTACAGCAAGTAGTCAGCTTCACCGCACGTAGGGAGAGGCGATGCCTCTCCCTGGTTCCGTCCGCAAGAGGGAACGTAGGGCGTTCTGCCTCACCCGCGTTTCAGAGATTGACCCCGTTTTGAACACTCCGCGCAAGCGCTCGGAGCACGACCCGAAAGGACAGCCTTGGCCACCCGCAGCAGCCTGATGGAGTTCCAGATCCCAAAGATCGTCTCGGAAGAGGCCGATGAGCACCGTGGTGTCTTCGCAATCGAGCCACTCGACCGTGGCTTCGGTTACACGTTTGGGAACTCGCTCCGCCGCGTCCTCCTCTCCTCTCTTGAGGGCGCCGCCGTTACCGCCGTAAAGATCGAGGGTGTCTCGCACGAGTTCACGACGCTTCCTGGCGTCCGCGAAGACGTGACGGACATCATCCTCAACTTGAAGAACCTCATCTGCCGGCTCCACGGCGAGTCCCCCGAGATCGAAGTGCACATCTCCAAGAAGGGACCCGGCGTCGTGACGGCTGCGGACATCGAGGCACCCGCCGACCTTGACATTCTCACGCCGGAACTCGAGATCGCACATCTTGCGGATAAGGGCAAGCTTGAGATGACGCTCACCATCGGTCGCGGCCGCGGGTACGTCCCCGCCGATCAGAACCGTGGGCCGGAGACGACGATTGGCGTCGTGCCGATCGACTCAATCTTCTCGCCTGTTCGCCGAGTCGCGTACGAGGTCGAAGCGGCACGCGTCGGTCAGCGCACCGACTACGACAAGCTCACGCTCGATGTCACGACCGACGGCTCGGTCTCGCCCAAGGACGCGATTGCCGAGGCTGCCGAGATCCTCATCCGCCAGCTTGCGATCTTCACCGACCTCGACAAGATGGAGGGCTTCGGAGAGCAGCTCGTTTCCGACGCCGACGTCCAGACAACGTCACATGGGATGGAGAACTTCCCCATCGAGGAGCTTGAGCTCGGCGTGCGCTCCTACAACTGTCTCAAGCGTGTCGGGATCGAAACGATTGGCGACCTCACCTCGAAGTCCGAGGCGGAGCTCGCTGCGATTCCGAACTTCGGTAAGAAGTCGGTCGACGAGGTTCGGGAGACCTTGGCTGCCCACGGCCTCACGCTGAAGGGCGAGGAGCTTCCGGCCTAATGCGCCACGGGAAGGCAGGCAAGAAGCTCGGCCGCGACTCAGCGCACCGCAAGGCGCTCTACTCGAACCTTGCGGGCGCGTTGATCACGCACGGCCGGATCGAGACAACCGAGGCGAAGGCCAAGGCGGTACGGCCGTACGCAGAGAAGCTGATCACGCTGGGTAAGCGCGGGGATCTCCACGCGCGACGGTTGGCGATGGCAGAGCTCCGCTCGAACGACGTCGTTCACAAGCTCTTTGCAGACGTCGCTCCGCGCTTCGCGGAGCGCAACGGGGGCTACACGCGCATCGTCAAGCTCGGTCCACGGCTCGGCGACGCCGCCAACATGGCGTTGATTGAGTTTGTGGATTTCGATCCTTCCTAGACGCTCTCGGGGCGTGTAGGAAGGATCAGGTCGATGACGCCGCGTGAAGCTGTGCCTCACACTTGAGTACGACGGCGCACGGTTTGACGGCTGGGCGCGACAGCCCGGACGGCGAACCATCGAAGGTGTCCTGCGCGATGCGCTCGATCTGATCGTTCCCGGTTGGACTGAACTCTCGGTCGCAGGGAGAACAGACGCGGGTGTTCACGCTCTTGGACAGGTGGTAACGGTCTCGGTGGAGGGCGGCCCTCCACCGGCAAGCGCGGCGGATGCGCTTTCGGCCGCCCTGCCTGCGGACGTCGCCGTAGTCGAGGCACGCGAGGTCTCCGCGGTCTTTGACGCGCGACGCTCGGCGACGTCCCGAACCTACCGGTATGTCGTGCTCGCTCGGTCGGGACGCTCTGCATTGGATGCCCAACGCCTTCTCTGGTGGCCTCGCCCGATCAATGAGAATGCGCTCCACGTCGCTGCAGGCCTCCTCCCGGGATCGCATGACTTCACCGCCTTTACACCGGCGGAAACACACCATCGGGATTTTGTCCGTCAGGTGCGATCGGCGACCTGGGTGCGCGACGGTGATCGGCTTCAGTTCACCATCACGGCGAACGCCTTTCTTCGCCACATGGTGCGGACGCTCGTTGGCACGATGCTCGAAGGTCGCGATCTCGTTCCGCTGCTTGAAGGGCGCCCTCGGGTGGAAGCCGGGCTCACAGCTCCACCCCACGGCCTGTACCTCACGCAGGTCGAGTACGCGGATGATGATCTCGCCGACGCGCTCCTCGATGGCTCGCTTGATCGCGCGATCAGCCATGAGGAACATGTGAGGGTGGCGCTGACGCTCGTTCGGCGCCACGGCATCGAGCAGGCCGGGACCGAGGTCCAGGATGGCCTCACTGGGCTGTGTGCGCGCTTAGGCGTCGCGGAACGGGTCGATGGCGCGCTGACCAGACGCTGGCTCGAGGAGCTCGTTCAGATTGATGTGAACGATCGCAGGCTCTCCGACGTCCTTCGTGCCCACCCGGAGGTACTCGATGCCAAGCGGCACGGCGTTCCGGGTGCCTCGCGTTGCACCGACCAGCGCACCCCGCAAACACGTGATCACTAACGTAGAGGCTCCTATGCGCTTTCCAGTCGTTCTGTTCGATCTCGATGGCACGCTCATTGACTCGGGGCCGATCATCATCGCGTCGATGCGTCACGCATCGGTCACCGTCCTCGGAGTTGAGCCGGATGAGGAGCGTGTGCGGGCTGCGATCGGGGGACCAGGGCTTGCCTCGCAGATGCGCGATCTCGATCCAGACAGGGTGGACGAGCTCATTGAGGTGTATCGCGCCCACAACGAACCATTGCATGAAGAGCTCGAGGCCTTCGTGGGCGTCCTTGATCTGCTTCCGCGCTTCCGTGATGAAGGACGCCGGCTCGGAATCGTCACCGCCAAGCGGCTCCAGACGGTCGCCCTTGCGCTCGACCGTTTCCCTGTTCTGCGTGAGGCAATCGAGGTGCTTGTTGGGATGGAGGACACCGAGCGTCACAAACCCGATCCAGACCCGATCCTTGAGGCGCTGCGGCGGCTTGGCGCGTCGCCCGCCGAGGCGGCCTACGTGGGTGACTCCCCTTTCGACATCGCTGCCGCCAAGGCGGCCGGGGTGTTCGCGGTCGGGGTGACCTGGGGTGGAATCCACTCGGCCGATCGACTGGCGCAGGAGTTCCCGGACGCTCTCGTATCGACGCCAGAGGAGCTCGTCGGTGTCCTCTGACGTCGTCGCGCGGGTCGGAGAGCTTCGACGCTTGATAGAGCATCACAACTACCGCTACCACGTCCTCGATGACCCGGAGATCCCCGACAGTGCGTACGACGTGTTGTACGACGAGCTGAAGTCGCTCGAGGAAGCACATCCTGACCTTGTCACGTCCGACTCTCCGACCCAGCGGGTCGGTGGCGCGCCGGCGGATGGATTTCGCAAGGTCGAGCACCTTCTCCCTATGGGCTCGCTCGAGAAGGTGACGACTGCCGAAGGGCTGCAGAAGTGGGCGGACGATGTTCGCAAGCGTCTCGGTACCGACGAGCCGGTCGCCTACGTCGTCGAGCCGAAGATCGACGGGTCAGCCATCTCACTTGTCTATGAGAACGGCGTGTTTGTGCGCGGGGCGACCCGGGGAGACGGCGAGCGCGGTGAAGACGTGACCAGAAACCTGCGCACGATCGAGGCCGTTCCGCTTCGCGTTATGGAGCAGACCGGTGAGTCGCCGCCCCCGCTTCTTGAGGTGCGGGGCGAGGTCTACTTCCCGAGGAGCGGGTTCGCGCGGTTCAACGCGGCACAGGTTGCGTCGGGCAAGAAGGAAGCGCCAAACCCGCGCAACGCCGCGGCGGGATCGCTCCGTCAGCTCGACCCGAGAATCACTGCTGAGCGCCCCCTCTCGCTATGGGTCTACGGCGCGGGGGCACGGGAGGGAGCGTTCCCGACGACCCACGCGACCATGCTTACCTGGTTGCGCGACCACGGCTTTCGCGTCAATCCGCACGCCGAGCGCATGGAGACGATCGAGGAGGTCGCCGAGGCGTGTCGTGTCTGGGAGACCCGTCGTGCCGAGCTCGACTACGAGATCGACGGGCTCGTGATCAAGGTCGACGACTTCGACCAACAGCAGCGTCTGGGAGCCCTCCATCAGCGCGCACGCTGGGCTCGGGCCTTCAAGTGGGCTCCAACCACCGCGGTCACCACCTTGCGCCGGATCCACATCCGCGTGGGTCGCACGGGGGTTCTCAATCCGTGGGGCGAGCTCGAGCCTGTGCAGGTTGGCGGGGTCACGGTTTCAAATGCGACCCTCCATAACGAGGAGGACATCAATCGCAAGGACATCCGCGAGGGTGACCAGGTGATCGTCCAGCGGGCAGGCGATGTGATCCCCCAGGTCGTCGGGCCGGCTGGCGAGCATGCGCCGGGAACCCGTGCGTTCGCCATGCCAGCGAACTGCCCACTCTGTGGGGTACCCGTGATCAAGCCGGAGGGTGAGGTCAAGCATCGCTGTCCCAACAAGGCTTGCGCTTCACGCGGGCTCGAGACGCTCATCCACTGGGTGAGCGCGGCGATGGACATCGAGGGGGTCGGCGAGCAGTTCGTCCGCAAGCTGTGGGACGAAGGCCTGCTTCGCTCGATGCCCGATCTCTACCGGCTGACGGTTGAGCAGCTCGAGGCTCTCGACGGCTATGGCGAGATCTCTGCACGGCGCGCGGTGGGGGCCATCGCACAGTCGAAGAGCCAGCCGTTCTCCAGGGTGCTGACGGGTTTGAACATCCCTAAGGTCGGTTGGATCCTGGCTCGGAATCTTGCACGCCATTTTGGCAGTGTCGAGGCGATGATTGACGCGACGCAGGAGCAGGTCGAGCAGGTGGAGGGTTTTGGGCCGGACCGCGCAGAGTTGGTTGCGGAGTGGTTCGCTGATAGCGACAACCGGGCCCTCGTCCACGAGCTCGCCGAACTTGGCTTGACGCTCCGCTCGGGCGAGGCCGAGCTTCCGCCACCAGAAGGCCCCCTGACCGGCTCGCAGTACGTCATCACCGGGACGTTGGAGCGTTCAACCCGCGAAGAGGCCAAGGCCTCACTGGAAGCGCTTGGCGCGAAGGTCTCCGACGCGGTGTCGAAGAAGACGACCGGCGTGATCGTGGGGGAGAACCCTGGCTCGAAGTTGGCGAAAGCGCAGAAGCTGGGTGTATCCGTGCTGAGCGAGGATGACCTCGCTGCGCTCTTGGTCGGCAGTTAGGTTGCGAACGCGATCGCCAGCAGCACGGGCACGATGATCCACGAGCCAAGCGTGAGGACGATTGCGACGACGACAAACGTTCGCGTCTGATCCTTCGGCGGTGTGCTGCACCAGCCGATCGTGTCCCAGAGCGTGTGGAGTGGCCCGTGGACAGCAAGCCGGATCCGTCGCGAAGCCATCGCGGTCCCTCGGAGAATGAACCAGGAGACGAGGAACGCGATCAGCACCCCGGCGACCCCGACCCCACCGGCGATCCACTCGCTCGTCAACAATCCGGTCGCGCTCCCGATCGAGGCCACGAGCGGGATAATCGCGCCCCCGATCAGGAAGGTTGGAATGCCGAGCTCGCGTTGCTTGAGCGCCTCGACCATCCGCTCCGCGTCGACTCGTGCACGGTGCAGCTCTAGTCGCTCCTTCGTGCTTGGCACCGCCTGCATCTCACGGAGGCCGTACAGATTCCGGAGGCTGGTCGTCAGGTTCCGTATGTACGAGACCACGACGTAGCGGGCGACGAGCTCGACACCCCACCGGATGACCTTTCGGAGCGGCCCCAGTTGCCCGCCGGCGCGGCTACCGCGGTACCCGTGGCGCGCGAGTGATTCGAGAGCCTCGACGGTGTTGCGATGGGCGCCCGGGAACTGAACGGGTTTAGCCAATGGCTGCGTACGGGCGATCTCGGTGAGCATCTCACGCTCACGTGGACTCGAGACATCGATCGCGTCGAGATACGCGGCGATCTCCTCGTCGCTTCCCGAGAGGAGCTTCAGCTGCTCGACGGGATTGTCGACCTCGTCCTTGGGTGCGTGGTATCCGGGAGTTGGGTCGGCCATCAGCGGGCGACGATATCGACGCGAGCGCTATCGCGCGGCGAGGAGGGTGACGAACCTGTCCTGAGCCGACCGTGCCGACCAGGCGGGAACGGGCGTACCGTTCTCGATGACCGCGAACGCCACGTTGCGCTCAATGAGCCCAGAGAGGCTGCACGAGAGATCGGTTGTTCCGGTCTTGCCACGCACGATGCCGCTGAGCGGCAACAACCGATTGTCCAGCGTGCCGCTTCGACCGGCGACCGCGAGCGAAGCGACGAACGGCGCAGCGATCGCGGGATTCCCAAGACCGGCTTGCAAGGTGCCGACGAGGGCGCGCGCCGTCAGCCGATCGAGTCGCGAGAGTCCCGACCCGTCCACGATCCGGACACCGGCAGTCGGAATCCCCGCCTTCGTCATCTCGGCCAATACGGTCGCGGCACCAAGAGCAGAAGTTCCGGGGACACCGTCAGATGCTCCGAGCTGCTTGAGCAACAGTTCCGCGGTGAAGTTGTCGCTGTGTTGGTTGAGGAACTTGACCACCTCTTCCAGCGGGGCGGACGTGTCGTCCGCGAGCCTGACAGCCTCGAGGGGCGCAACTCCCGACCCGACCTTTCCGGTGACAGCCACCCCGCGTCGGGAAAGCGCGTCCTTGAGAACCTTTGCGGCGAGGAGCGGCGGGGAGTACTTCGGCCAACCCAGCCCACGGTCGACGATCAACGCCGATAGCGGTGGAGACTCGATCCCGAGGAACGATTTCTTCCACCCTTCCACGTCTCGGCGATCGTCGAAGAACGTCTCGTCCCCGAGAATGCGACCTTGGATCGTCCGGATGCCGCGCGATCGGATCGTGCGGGCCATTGTCTCGAGGTCACTGGTGCTGAGCGTCGGGTCGCCGTAGCCCTTGAGAATGAGATTGCCCTTCCACGCCTGTCCGGCCCGCCGACCGACGCCGAAGATCTCAGTCCGGAACCGGAACGTGGGTCCGAGTCGGGTGAGCGCCGCCCACGCGACGGGAAGCTTCTCGTTTGAGGCGGGGACGAACGGGCGGGCCGCATTGTGGGCGTAGATGACCGCGCCTGTTTGCAGGTCAACGGCGTAGGCGGCAGTACGGCCGAGCGGAAGGTCGGGTGCCTTGAGTGCTGTGGTGAGTTGGGTGCGAAGGGTGCCGTTGCTCGACTGAGCCTGCGACGCCCCGATCGGGACGGCGAGAGCCACGGCGACGCAGCAGGTCACGGCTGCGAACAATCCTCTCCGCACGGGAACTAACCGTAGATCGTGATGGTGACGGTGCGGCGTCCCCACGCGATCGCCTGCGCTGTTGTCGGCATCCAGAGATCGATGATGCGACCCTTGATCGCCGATCCCGTGTCTGCGGCGACCGCCGGGCCATAGCCGGGAACGAAGACGCGCGTACCAAGAGGAATAACGGTTGGGTCGACCGCGATCACCCCGATTCCGACGGGAAGACCACTCGCCGTCGTTCCGGGAAGGTGGTAGGCAACTGCGTCCACAACCATCGTTCGTGTCCCACCCGGTGCGGGGAGCGGCGGGGGAGGTGCAGCGGGCGCTGCCGCAAGCTCCTCGGAGCTCGCCGCCGGTGTTGCCGTGGATGCAACCAGCTCGGCGCTGGTGGCCTGAGCGGCTGCGGCCTGCTCGGCGAGTCGCGCTATGCGCTCGCGGCTGAGGTTGCGGTCGCGCCGGATTGTGGCGAGGGACGCGCTCTTGGCCGCCGCGGCCTCCTCGAGGCGCGTAGCCGAGACGCGGGCAGCCGTTGCGACGGTCTCCAGGCGTGCCCGCTTGCTCGTCAGCCGATCGAGCGCCCGCCGCACGGTTCCGCCGCGCTCGCGGGCCTGGTCGATGAGTCGTCGATGGAGCGCAGCCGCTCGCGAAAGGCTGTCGACTCCCTCGAGCGCCGCATCGAGCGATTCAGCACTGAGGACGATTGCGATCGGATCGACGGGCTGGTCGTTCTCGTAGAGCGCACGAACGATTGCGGCGATGCGGGCCTGAGTAACCGCCTGAGAACGTCGAACGATCTCTGCGTCGCGCCGGAGGTGCTGCTCCTGTCGTTTGAGCTGCGAGAGCCGCCGATCCCAACCGTCGGCCTCGTCGTCGGCTCGAGCGAGAGCGGACTCGACCGCGTACAGCTCGAGCACGGCGGCACGCTCGGCGTGCTCAAGCGAAGGGGTATCGGCCCGCGCCGACGATACGACCACGAACGTTGCCACTGTGGCAACGATAAGGATCGCGCGGACGAGCGCAGCGCTCCCGGCAGGTGCACGCACAGCCGCCGAACCCTACCACAGGATCGCCTCAATCTCCCTGGAAATATGCCGATTCGAGATGGAGAAAGGTGCCTGTTTGCAGATACTTTTCCGAACCATGAGGTTGCTCCGGGCTGATTTGGCTGGTAAAGTCCTGAACTCGTGATGGGCAACACCGCCAACGGTGCGCCTGTCGACGGTCGGACGAGACTTTTATGACAGGTTCGAGAACGCGACAGGCACTGGCCTTGTTCCTCGTTTCCGGGGTGCTTGTGGCACTTTTGGGAACGGCGTCGACGGCCCAGGCCGATCCCACGATCAGCTCGAAGCAGGCTGAGGCGCGCGCAATTCGCGATCAGCTCCGCGAGCTGGACAATCAGGTCGAGCAAGCGGCCGAGGCGTACAACTACGCGGATATCGAGCTTGAGCGGATCGACGGCGACCTTGCTTCCAACGGTCGCCATCTCGTCGTTGCGAAGGAGAGCCTCGGGACGGCGCAGCAGCACGTTGCGGCGCGCCTCCGTGCTCTGTACGTCAACGGCCCAGCGAGCGGCGCGGTCGAGGTCATCCTCGGCGCGAAGAGCCTTGACGACGTTCTCAATCGCCTCGATGTCGTTGAGCGCGTGGGCGATCAGGATGCCAAGGTGCTCACCGACGTCAAGCGCTTCCGCACAGAGGTGCGCGAACGCCGAGGCAAGCTCCGGACTGCGCGGGAGCGGCAGGCGCAGGTGGTAGCCGAGCGCGCCGAGAGCAAAGCGTGGATCGAAGGGAAGCTCGCTGAACGTCAGCGGCTCTACGAATCGGTCAAGAACGAGATCGTTCAGCTTGAGGCGGAAGAGCGTGAGCGTGAGGCGCGGTTTGCTGCACAGGCGCGTGCGCGCCTCGCTGCGCAGCAGGCCGCCGTGCGTCAAGCGGTCGCCACGGCGAACGCTCCGGCCGACGTGGCAACGACAGAGGCAGCGGCGATTGCGGCAGACGAATCGATCCCCACGCCGCCTCCGGCCAAATACACGGGCGTCGTGGGAATTGCGATGCAGTACCTTGGCATTCCCTACGTCTGGGGCGGCATGAGCCCCTCGGGCTTCGACTGCTCAGGTCTTACCTCGTACGTGTACGCGCAGGTGGGCGTCTCGTTGCCGCACCACGCTGCATCCCAGTTCAACTATGGCGTCCCGGTTCCGCGTGACCAGCTCCAGCCCGGTGACCTCGTGTTCTTCCACGGTCTCGGCCACATGGGAATGTATGTCGGCGGCGGGCAGTTCATCCATGCTCCCCACACCGGCGACGTCGTCAAGATCTCAAGCCTCTACGACTCCTGGTACGCGTCCACATACGAAGGCGCACGCCGCATCCTCTAGCGGGCAGTTCCAGGGTCGCGACATGCCGGGCTGCCTCGTTTCTCGAGCGGCCAAGAGAGAGCACGCTGGCGCAGGCGACACCCGCCGGAGTCACGGCGCGGTGCTTGCCCGCGGCAGGCTGGACACCGCAATCAGGGGCGTCCCGTTCGCGTCACCGGGCTTGTGAGCCATTGGTGGCTGACCTAAGGTTGGTATGTGGACGTCCTGGGTGTCGAGGTGATTCGGCGGGATGAGGTTCGACTGGCTGTCAACGGCGCCGACCTCGTTGACCTCGTTAGAGATGTCGAGCTGCCGTTCGCGTCGGCGGACGACGAGGTGGATCTGGCTGGGTCGTACACGGGGCTGCATCCAGATGCGCTTCTCCCGCCGTCGCGGCACCTGCTGGGTAGCCCCGCTGCTGGCCTTTTCGACGGTGAGAAGGCATACGTTCTTGGCTGTACCTGCGGTGAAGCCGGATGCTGGCCGCTTCTGGCCCGGATCCAGATCCACGACCGCACGGTGAGCTGGAGCGACTTCGAGAACGGGTTCCGCTCCGAGTGGAAGTATGAAGGCCTCGGACCCTTTAACTTCGACCGCGCGCAGTACGAGGCGGCTCTGAGGTCACCGGGACGCTAGCCGTCGAGGCGAAGCCTCGGGTGACATTCCCGAACGCTGGCGCAGGCGACGGGGTCTCACTTCGGGCGATAATGTCATTCCAGTCATCATCCATCTCAACCCGCCAACCCATTGTCAAGGTCGGCAAAGAGAAGCGGCTCGAGGTAGTCGACCCGCGACCGCATATCGCGAGCGAAGAACTCGCGAATCGCCCTACGCTCGATTCGAACGGGAACCAACTTCACGAACTCTGACTCGTTTCCGGCCGCCCTTAGCGACTCCGCCAGGGCACGATGTGCCGCGATTACATCCGACAGCGGTATTGAAACGTCACAGCTGAAGATCACCGCGTAGAAGCCGTTCTCGCCGCCGGACTTCAGGTACGCGGGCCGAAGGATCGCGATTTGTCCTTCGGTCACGCCGATCTCCTCTGCTACTTCGTCGGCGACATTCCCGCCAAGGTCCGCGATTCCGTTCTCGAAGTCGCTCAGGTCGATTCCGCCGCCAGCGCACTGCAGGCGGCCTGGCGTCGCCGTTCCGGAGGAGATCTGACCGAAGACGAAAAAACCGTCGCTGGTCCGGAGTAGGGCGGCCGTGTAGATGACCTTGATCGTACCCTCGAGACTGTAGTTATCGGCAATCGTGTACATGTAATGGGCGTAGTCAGACACCGACAGGTGCAGCCGAAGCTCGTCGGCATCGCTGACTACCGTCTCGACATGCAGGACGGCGCCGCGGGCGAGGGTGGCGCCTATCGAAATGAGACCCTCCCAGTGTGCGTCGATGTCCCGCTGGAGCCCTGGTGGCGCGGCCCACGGGGTATGATCATGGGTGACAATTATCGACGCAGGGACCGGTTCGATCACGACCTGCGCGTTCACATTCATGCCACCGCCTCCTTCCAGGCGTAGGCGACAGAATCGAACACTCCGCAGTTCAGGGTGAGGCTGTCGTTGCCCTTGCTGACCTGTAGATCAACGACATCTACCAACTGCCCCGAGCGCCGGTTCCACACCGACTTGCGGCGAACGAACCCAGCACCAGAGAGCGGAGCGCAAACCGCATCGCCGACCAGCCTGACCCCCGAACTCACGAACTCACGTTAAACGACGGCCCAGGCTCATGTGACATTCCAGCATCGCTGGCCCACCCGCGAGCGACATTGAGGCCGTACGCTCTGGATCATGAAGGTTGCTTTCTGGATCCTCGCAACGGTGTAC
>JANNQQ010000175.1:0-1740 GCA_031400835.1 Actinomycetes bacterium
CCCGAACGCGGCACGATCGTCGAGGTGACGGCTCGCGGCGCCGCGTTCCTCCGCGAGGCGCGCCCCTGAGCTGCCGACCCGAACGCGGGTGCCGAAGGCGCAATCCTGAGGTTGTTGACGCAAATTGAAGGGCGGGACCAACACGGTCCCGCCCTCCAACCGCTACTGGCGCGGGTCAGCGCCTGACCTGCCGGCCGGATGAGCGGTCGTCTTTCGTGCGGCTCCTCCGCCTTTACGTCACGATTTGCCACGATGAACGTGAAACCTCGGCCCTTAAGGGTGGCTCAATCCGGGGACTTTGGCTCAAGTTGGACTGTCGTACGTCGATAACTCGTTATGACGCTAGTCCGCTGGCTGCATCCTTTCGGTTCCGTGTTGTCGTATCCGGGTCGCCACCTTCGGTGGAAGATCATCGCACCCTATGCCTTGATGGCGGTGATTCTCGCCGTTGCCGGTACCTTTCTGGTCACGCGGCTGGTGACGGGTTCGCTGCGGGAGCGGTTCGATAACCAGCTCGCGGAGGCGGCTCGCGTGACGTCGGACTCCTTTGTCCGCCGCGAGCGCAAGCACCTCGAGGTCGTTCGCGGTGTGGCTTACACGGAAGGCGTCGCCGAGGCCACCTCGGCCGATAATGCCTGGGCACTCGCGGGCCTCGTGGGCCCGATCGCTGCGAACGGGCACGTTGAGCGGGTGGAGATCATCGGCGCCACTGGGAAGCGCGTCTTCGGCAGCGAACTCACTGATGGCTCGGCGCTGACGTATGGGCCTTTGGACGAGCTCGACGACCGCGGGTCGTGGCCGATCGTGTCGAGCGTGCTGGCAGGCAGCGAGGACGGACTCGGCGACAAGTTCGCGCAGATCGTCGCGACGCCTGACGGCTACGCGATGTATACGGCGGGACCGATTCGTGACGGAGATCAGACGGTCGGAGTGGTGCTTGTTGGAAGCCTGCTCTCGTCCTTCCTGCCAACAGCCAAGGTCGAAGCGCTTGCCGACATTACTGTCTATGACTTCGCTGGCGCCCGGCTCGCCTCCACCTTCTCGGCGAGCGATGACCCAGAAGAGGCGGACCTCACGCCTCCCGCCGCCGCGCTCGTCGATGATCCGGCGACGGCCGTTCGGGAACAGAAGATACTCTTCGGCCGCGACTTTGAACTCCTGTACGGCGAATTGGTCGTTCGAGACCAGGTGATCGGCGTGTACTCGGTGGGATTGCCGAGTTCGTTCATCCTCTCGGCGGGCGCGACGACCCGGTGGCAACTGGGCGCGCTGTTCACCACGGGGATGCTCGCGGTGTTAGTCATTGGCTTCATCGTGGCGCGGAGCCTGACGCGCCCGTTGCTGGAGCTTGTGGGCGTGGCGCGTTCGGTGACGCTGGGCGACCTGACGGCCCGGACCGGCTTGCGCTCTGCGGACGAGGTGGGGGTACTCGCGACGTCGTTCGACCGGATGACGGAGCGTCTCCAGCAGCAGCACCTCGCGACGATCAAGGCGCTGACTTCGGCAATCGACGCGCGGGATCCCTACACGCTCGGGCACTCGGTGCGGGTTGGACAGCTGGCGGTGGCACTCGGCCGGCAGCTGGGTCTGCCCGAGTCGACGCTACAGCATCTCGAAATTGGCGGGTATCTCCACGATATCGGCAAGATCGGTGTGCGGGATTCCGTGCTGCTGAAGCCGGGGTCGCTGACCGCCGAGGAGCGCAAGATGATCGAGATGCACCCGCGCATCGGCCTGGAC
>JANNQQ010000176.1:0-5567 GCA_031400835.1 Actinomycetes bacterium
CGTAATCGGCGAGCATCATCGTCACTTTCAGCACAGCAATTCCTTTCCATCTGCAATTCCGACCCCGGTGCTGTCCCGGTGGAAGTGGTCGGGCCGACCTTCGTGGCCGACCGAGGGAGTATCGCCAGACCCTCGGACGGCACTGACACAGGACCACCGGTCCGAGTGCTAGCGTCCCTCACGTTCCGTCTGCATAACGCCGCCCTGCTTCGCACCAAGGGCTTGACCGGGGGCCGTTGGAAGCGGCCTTCGGTCGTTCCGGGGGAAGGTTCCCGCCCTCGCTTTAACGTCTGACGTACCTCAGACGATCGCGACCAGCGTTGCACCGCTAATCGCGAGCGCCCCGCCCAGAACTCGCCCGCGCGAGGGTCTCTCGCCGAGGAGCGCAACCGCCAGCCCTACCGTCATCACCGGGTACAGCGAGGACAGGGTCGCAACGACGCTTATCAGACCTCGGGTCGAGGCAAGCGTAATCAGGACGTTTGCCGTGGCGTCAAAAGCGCCGACCCCAATGACGAGTGGCATCACCCCGCGCAGCTGCCCGGCCGGTGAGCGCAGCACAAGGACCGCGGTGATCGAGATCAGCGTCGCGGTGAACCGCGCGGTGGTGGTCGCCCACGGGGCGCTCGCGTCGGCGGCTGCATCGAGGCCGATGACAAAGAATCCGAAGCCGAGCGCAGCAACAGCCGCGAGGACAAGCGCCGCTGTCGACTTTGTTGCTCCGTCTCCGGGCTCGCGGGAGAGAATGACGACCCCTCCGATTGCCACGACCATGCCGACGAGCTCGAACGGCTGGGGGCGGTTGCCCTGAGCGGCATCAGCGATGAAGGCGACGAGCGGTGAAAGCGCCGAGATCGGCGCGACGATCGCCATCGCCCCACGTGCAAGACCTGCGTAGAGCGCAGCGAGGCCGACGCACCCGGCAACCCCGGCACCGACAGCCGCAAGGAGATCCTGCTGCGGCGGCATCGGATCACCCGAGAGCACCAGCCAGACGACAAGCCCGAGAAGTCCAACGAGTTGTGAGGCCGCGAGGACGAGGATAACCGGGGCTCGCCGCGACGCGAGCCCGCCAAGGAAGTCCCCAGCTCCCCACAGCATTGCGCCGCTGAGGGCGAGAAGAGGGGCCATCTGGCCACTCTACGGACGGGCGGCGAGGTCTCGGCGCGGTTACCCACGCCGAGACCCGCACCCGAGCTACTCGCTCTTGGCGCCTGTGCCGAGCGGCACGATGACGTCCTGCTCTCGCACACTCCTGCCGGCGGCGTAGCCGACTGCGGCGAAGACTACGACCACTGCAAGCGACGTGAGTGTGAGCACCTCGAACTTCGTGCGGCTCACGCCCCAACCCTCGACGAACGAACCGTAGTCCTCGCCGACGATCTTCCACAAGAGCCCGGGGAACACGGCTTCGACTGAGCCAACGGCCGTGAAGAATGTCGTCATGATCACCGCGACGAGCATCCCGCGGTCACCCCCCGGCACGGAATAGACCCGAGGCACCGACCCGTGGCTGCGTCTGAGCTTGTAGGCAGCCGGGAAGACCCAGAGGTAGCTGATCAACGTGGTAGTGATCGCGATTGTCAGTACGACGCCGAAAGCGGCGTTTGACCCCTCGCCGCCGTTCGTCGTGATCAGCGTTGCGATAACGGCGAAGATCGTTGCAACGACTCCGGACATGACATTTACACGAACGGGTGTGCCGAACGCTGTGTTGAACTTGCCGAAGAACGGGAAAAATGCACCATCGAATGCGGCAACGGCTTGGGTCCGATCCGATCCGATCATCCAGACGGCGCCTGAGGTGGCAAGCGCGAAGATGAGCAACCCAACCGTGACGTGCAGCATGAAGCCGCCAGCTCCGCCCCAGACGTCGTCGTAGGCGACGCCTGCAGCGTTGACGAAGCCGCTCAAGCCTTCGATTTCCTCACCGGGGAGAACGAACAACACCCCAAGGACAGGCAGGGTGTAGGCGATCACGGTCAGGATTCCCGCTCGCGAGACCGACACTGGGATATCGCGCTGTGGGTTGACCATCTCCTCGGCGGCGTTCGCTTGCAGCTCGAAGCCGACGAAGGCGAAGATTGCGATCGGGACGATTCCGAGGAAGCCGGCCATCGTCGGCGACATGTCGCTGAACGCGAGCCCGTGTATCCCGTTCTTGATCGCGTAGATCCCGGCCGTCAGTACGAACACCCCTACGAGAACACCGCGCGCCATCGCGCCGACATTCGGGATCCACTTGCCTTTCTCAAGCGAAACGATCGCAACGATGATCGAGAACCAAACGAACGCAATCTTGAGCGCGTAGTCGAGGAATGAGCCGCCGCTCACCGAGAACCACTGCGAATCGATGGCTGCGACCGCGGTGAAAGCCAGTGCGCCGCCGACCCAGAACGGGTTTGTGATCCAGTAAAAGACGGCGAAGATCCCGGCGTGGACGCGACCGAAGGCGAGCTTGACCCACTCGTAAGGTCCACCCTCCTGCGGAAACGACGTGCCGAGCTCGGACATGATCAGCGCGTACGGCAAGAGGAACAGGAGGGCGAGCACGATGAGCCATGTGAACGCCTCCAGCCCAAAGCCGGCGATCGTCCCAATCAGATCCATCCCAACCATCGCGCAGACGGTGAACAAGATCATGTCGAACCGTCGAAAGACCTTCTTGAGCTTCGCCTTCTCCTCGAGCGCGAGCTGCGTTGTGTGCTCGACCATGTTCTCCGCCACAGGTAACCCCTTTCGTCCGCGGGCAATGCGTTGCCAAACGACCCAGCGCGCTACGTTCCCACGTCGGGCCGACGGATGCAAGCGGGGTGCCGCTCTACTCGGGCGCTGAGCCGACAGACCGCGTCGCGGCCTGAGCGTCGAGCTGGTTTGCGTGGTAGAGAACCGCGGCCTCGGCGGTGCGTGCGGCTGGACGGTCGTGATGCGATGCGACGGCGTGCAGGAGCTCGGCGAGGACCTCTGCGTCAATGTCGCTGCCATGCTGCTCGATGAGCCGTAGACCGAGGTGCACGTGACCAAGCAGGCGTCCCTCGGGGGTAGGTCGGAACGCAGGCCCGCGGCCGAGTTCGACGATGCGCCCAACATCGTGGAGAAGAGCTGCGCTCATCAGGAGGTCGTGACGCAAGCGTGGGTGGAGTTGTGCGGTCTCGCGACACAGTGTGGCAACGCCAACCGTGTGCTCAAGCAGCCCGCCCGCATACCCGTGGTGCCCATCGGCGCCAGCCGCTGGCAGGCTGCGCAAGCCGGCCAGCACGGCGGTGTCGGTGAGCAGAGCACGTGTCAGTGAGCCGAGGCCGGGGTGAGAGATCTCGGAGGTGAGGAACTCGAGAAACCCCTCCAGCTCGTCGGCGTCGCGACGGAGGGCAGGCGCCAGACTTGCAGGGTCGGCATCCGCTACCTCAAGCGTCCGCACGCGGACCTGGAGTCGCCCGTCGAACGACTCGACCTGGCCGAGGACGCGCACCGCGTCACCTTCCTCGAATCGCTTGTCGAGAAGCTCGACGTCGTCCCAGATGCGCGCTTCAACGCGACCGCTCGGATCGACAAGCTCGATGACGAGATACGGCTTGCCACTCCGCGTGCTTCGGCGCTGCTTGCGTGCGACCGCATACACCCCCTCGACGGTACGTTCAGCCTCAAGCTCGCGGATCACGGTCACAGCGTGAGTTTAGGGGCTTGCTGTGGGTAGGCTCGAAGCGTGGCCGACGTCCAGCCGTTCCGCGCGATCCGCTACGTCGCTCCTACCGAGGCGGTAGTGGCACCGCCCTACGACGTGCTTGATGCTGCCGCTCGCGACGCGTATCGCGCGCGTGACCCTCACAACGTTGTCCATCTGACCCTCAACGAGTCGGAGGAAGAGGCGGGGCGGCTTTTTCATCGGTGGCGCGAGGATGGGATCCTGGCGCTCGATGACGAGGCCGCCGCCTGGGTCGTCGAGCAGGACTACATCGGCCCGGACGGTATTGGCCGCACGCGCACCGGGTTGGTCGCCTCGCTACGCGTTGAGCCGTACGAGACGAAGACCGTGCTGCCACACGAGCGCACGCATGCCGGCCCGAAGGAAAGCCGCCTCCGCCTACTCCGCGCAGCGCGGGCGCAGCTCGAGCCGATCTTCCTGCTCTACGACGGAACGCCACCCGTGGCCGTGCCCCAGGGTGAGCCCGATCTGGCTGCGGAGGAGACGCGTCTCTGGCGGATCAGCGGGGCGGAGCTCCCGCCGTTCTTCGCCGATCGGCAGCTGCTGATCGCTGATGGCCATCATCGCTACGAGACCGCGGTGGCGTTTGCTTCGGAGGACGGACAGCCGGGCAGCGATCGGATGCTTGTCGTCCTGGTCTCAACGTCAGACCCAGGTCTTGAGATCTTCCCGACGCACCGAGTGTTTGCCGATCGCGACGATATCGACCTACCTGGTGAGACGGCTTCCTCGGTCGCCGAAGCGATGGAGCGCCTCGGCGACGCGTCCTTCGAGAACGCAGCGGCAGTTCTCTATCGAAGAGGCGTGACGCGGCTCGTCCACGGCAGGCCGGGCGAGCTAGACGTCGAGCTCGTGGACAGGCTCGGTCACGAAGGCATCTCGTACACCCCCACCCTCGCAGAGGCGGTGCGGCGCGTCGATGACGGCGAGGCCGACTGTGCCTTCCTCCTCCGCGCGACGCGCATCGAGGATGTCTTCGAACGCGCCCGTCGCGGAGTCGTCATGCCGCAGAAGACAACGTACTTCTTCCCGAAGCTGCTCTCGGGGCTTCTCTTCCACCCGCTCGACGTCGCGGCTCCATGATCGACTGGCTGGCTCTCTGCCGTGCGTGCGTCGCCGACATCGACGCGATCCTCGTTCGTCTACCGACCCGCGAGGAGCGCGAGCCCGTGTTGCGGCAGGGCGAGGGCGGCGACGACACCACTGCGATCGATGCGGCCTGCGAGGACGCCGTTGTGGCACGGCTCGACGCGCTTGGGGAAAGCTTCGTGCTCATCTCGGAGGAGCTCGGTGAGCGGGTGTTCGGGAGCGGAGGCACTACCCGCGTCATCGTCGATCCGATTGATGGGTCGGTGAACGCCAAGCGAGGAATTCCGTATTTCTCACTCTCACTCGCCGTTGCCGAGGGATCGACCATGGACGATGTCTTCTTCGGCTTCGTTCACGACTTCGGCTCCGGAGAGGAGTGGGTCGCTGAGCGAGGCTCGGGTGTGCGTCTAAATGGGGCTCCGCTCATCGCCCCCGGCCCCAAAGGGGAAATCGAGATCCTCGCGTTTGAAGGGACGACCACGGCAGCGATCGCCGAGATGGTGCCTGCAATGCTGGGAGTTGCTGGTCGCATCCGCGTGATGGGCTCGCTTGCTCTCTCCCTTTGCCACCTTGCCGCAGGTCGAGTCGACGCCGTGTGCTCGCTCAAGCCGGCCCGGTCGATCGACATTGCCGCCGCCCAGCTGCTTGTGCGCGAGCGCGGGTACGCGATCGAGCTCTTCGAGGATCCACCGTTCGCATCAGCCCCGCTCGATCTCGAAGGCCGCTCGCGGCTCGTCGCGGCAGCAACTCCGGCGCTCTGTGCAAACCTCGCGCG
>JANNQQ010000177.1:0-10541 GCA_031400835.1 Actinomycetes bacterium
ATCCTGGCCGACGGCCAGAACGCACCCAGCGGCGCGCGCAACGAGTCAGGGGTCGCGCACGACGTCGTCTACGTTGGGCCAATCACGCGATATCACGTCACACTCGACCGGGGTGGAGAGCTCCAGGTTCTGTCGCAGAATCTTGCCGCCACCTCGTCCGAGGTGTGGGAGGCACGAGGTCGTCGCGTCACGCTTTCGTGGCGACCGGAATCCGAAGCAGAGTTAGATGGCTAATCAAGGACAAGGGAGGAAAGGGTCAATGACCACACGGAAGCGAATCGGGATGCGCTCGGCACTTGCGCTGCTCGTCGCCGCGCTCGCGATCGTCGCCACAGGCTGCGGCGGTGACGACGGCGGTTCAGCGTCGAGCCTCGAAGGCCTCGGGACATCGCTCGAGGACATCCAGGCAAAGGCCAAGGAAGAAGGCCAAGTCAACCTTGTCAACTGGGCGGGCTACGTCGAGAAGGACTGGACTGCACCGTTCGAGGAGACGACAGGTTGCAAGGTCAACTCGAAGGTTGGCGCAAGCTCCGACGAGATGGTGACGCTCATGCGCACAGGCAACTACGACGCCGTCTCGGCTTCGGGTGACGCAACACTCCGCCTCATCGCAGGCGAGGACGTCGTCCCGATCGACCTCGAGCTCACGCCGAACTACGAGAACGTGTTCGAGGGTCTCAAGGATCAACCACACAACTCGGTCGACGGTGTCGCGTACGGCGTCCCGCACGGCCGCGGCGCAAACCTCCTCGTCTACCGCTCCGATGAGATCACCGAGCCTGTAGACAGCTGGAGCGTTGTGTTCGATCCAGACAGCCCGGCTGCGGGGAAGATCTCGGTATATGACTCGCCGATCTACATCGCAGACGCCGCTCTGTATCTCAAGGCGACGCAGCCCGACCTCAATATCGAGAACCCGTACGAACTCGACGAGGAGCAGTTCACTGCGGTCGTCGACCTGCTCAAGCAGCAGGAGGCGATCGTCGGTGAGTACTGGTCAGACGTAACCAAGCAGATCGGCTCGTTCACGAGCGGTGACAGCCTGGCGGGTACGACCTGGCAGTACCAGGTCAACCAGCTAAAGGGTGCGAAAGAGCCAGTCGCCGTCGAAGCGCTCCTTCCCGTTGAGGGCTCAACCGGTTGGTCGGATACATGGATGATCTCATCCGCGACGAAGAGCCCGAACTGCGCGTACCTCTGGCTTGACTACATCATCAGCCCAGAGGCGAACGCCAAGGCAACCGAGTACTTCGGTGAAGCACCGGTCTCGGCCGAGGCCTGTGCTCTCACAGCCGATCCGAATCACTGCGAGACGTTCCACGCAGATGACGAGGAGTACTTCGCGAAGGTCGCCTACTGGACAACTCCGGTAGCCGACTGCGGTGACGATCGTGGAGAGGTCTGCAAGGACTACTCCGAGTGGACCGCGGCCTGGACAGAGATCCGCGGCTAGAACCAGGGTCGGAAGCTCCAAGAGGCACTTCCGGGTGCGGCTCACGCCGCACCCGGAAGTGCCAGACCCTTCGTCGCGACTCCACGCCTCATGACACAGACCAACCCAGGGGCGGCACGACGGGTGTCTGCGTATCTGTGGCGCCACCCGCGGGTACGGCTGGGTGGGCTGCTTGCCGGCCCGGTTGGGTGGCTCGTCCTCGCGTACCTCGGGTCGCTCGTTGTGATGCTCGTCGCGGCGTTCTGGCGGCTCGATCCCTTCACCGCCGAGGTCGTGCGCGAGCCGACCCTCGACAACTTCCGCACACTTATCGAGGAACCGGTCTATCGGACGATCGCACTACGAACGATCGGCATGGCCGCTGCGGTCACGGTGACGTGCGCGCTCCTCGCGTTCCCGATTGCCTACACGATGGCGCGGCTTGTTTCCCGTAGCACGAGGAACATCCTCATCGTCGCAATTCTCATCCCGCTCTGGGCGTCGTACCTGGTGAAGGTGTACGCCTGGCGGATCATCCTCAGCCAGGACGGGGTGCTCGACTGGATGCTCTCTCCGTTCCACCTCGAAGGCCCCGGGTACTCGCTGACCGGAACCTGGCTCGTGTTCACCTACCTCTGGCTTCCGTACATGATCATCCCGCTCTACGCTGGCCTCGAACGGATCCCACCCTCGCTCCTCGAAGCGTCCGCAGATCTCGGCGCCCGCTCAGGCAAGACGTTCGTCAAGGTCGTACTCCCGCTCGTGTTCCCGGCCCTCGTTGCCGGCTCGATCTTCACGTTCTCACTGACACTCGGTGACTACATCACGCCCGAGGTCATCTCAAGCACGCAATTCATCGGGAACGTCATCTACGACAACATCGGGGTGGCCAACAACCTCCCCTTCGCCTCCGCGTTTGCACTTGTGCCGATCGGCGTGATGGTGGTCTATCTCCTCCTCGCCCGCCGCACCGGAGCCTTCGAGAACCTGTGACCGAGTCGCGCCTCACCCGGATCCTCCTGAAGCTCAGCACCGGCGCGGTGCTCTTCTTCATCTACTTCCCACTCGTGGTCATTGCGATGTACGCGTTCAACGACGACATCACCCAGGCGTGGCCGATCGAGAACTGGACCTTCAGGTGGTTTCGTGCGGCCTGGGAGGACACGGACGTTCGCGACGCGTTCGTTTTGTCCGTCAAGGCTGCGTTCTTCTCGACCGCGGTCGCGCTGGTGCTCGGGACGGCCGCGTCGCTTGCCGTCGCCCGCTATCGGTTCTTCGGGCGCGACACGATCTCGTTCCTCGTCATTCTCCCGATCGCGCTTCCGGGGATCGTCACGGGTATCGCGCTCAATGCGACGATCGACTCTGTCCTTGAACCGATCGGGGTCTCATTCGGGTTGCTGACGATCGTGATCGGGCACGCGACCTTTTGCATCGTCGTTGTCTATAACAACGTCATTGCGCGTTTGCGCCGCGTCTCGGCGACCTTCGAAGAGGCGTCGTCGGATCTTGGCGCGGACACGTTTACGACCTTCCGCCGCATTACGCTCCCTTCGCTCAGGACAGCTCTTCTCGCCGGCGGTCTGCTCGCATTCGGGTTGTCGTTCGACGAAGTCATCGTCACGATCTTCACCGCTGGCTCAGACGAGACGCTGCCCATCTGGATCTTTACGAATCTCGCTCGTCCGAACCAGCTCCCGATCATCAACGTCGTCGCGCTCGTCGTGATCGTGATCTCGATCATCCCGGTCTGGATCGCCCAGCGCCTCGCAGGCGCCGGGGACGACACGGCGAAGCGCGCAGCACAGATCGCCGGCTCCGGGTAGCGCGATGAGCGCCGTCCGTGGCGGTGGTCTACCCCGGAGGTGCTTCATCCCCGTGTATCACCGGGATGGCACGCCGACACCAACCGGGCACGTGACCCCAGTCCCGGCGAGCCCGCAGTAGCCATTCGGATTCGCCGAGAGGTACTGCTGGTGGTAGTCCTCGGCGTAGTAGAACGCCCCCGCAGGTGCGAGCTCGGTTGTGATCGAACCGCGGTGTGCCTGTGCAAGCGCAGCCGCGTAGCTTGCGCGTGAGGCCTCGACGACAGCACGCTGCGCCTCTGTCGTCCAGTAGATCGCCGAGCGATACGTCGTCCCGACATCGTTGCCCTGGCGCATTCCCTGGGTCGGGTCATGCTCCTCCCAGAAGACCCTGAGCAGCTCCTCGAGTGAGATCCGTCCCGGATCGAAGGCGACGAGAACAACCTCGGCATGACCTGTCTTCCCTGTGCACGTCTCCTGGTACGTCGGGTTCGGCGTGAGCCCACCGGCATAGCCGACCGCCGTCGTGAGAACGCCAGGGAGTTGCCAGAAGAGGCGCTCGGCGCCCCAGAAGCACCCCATCCCGAAATACACCGTCTCGATTCCGGAGGGAAACGGCGGGATCAGCGAGGTACCGAGGACAAGGTGATCGCGAGACGGAACGATTGGGTGCTCGCGCCCCGGTAGCGCCGACTCCGGCGTTGGCAGCTCGTTGGACTTGCGAAGTGTGAACATGTCGTGGGGTCCTTTCGATCGCAGCTGACGCTCGCGCTACCAGATCACCCGGGCTCGCCCGTCGGGGCTGACTGCTCGAGCGCTTGCGCAAGATCGGCCCAGATGACGTCGACGTCCTCGAGACCGACCGAGAGGCGCAACAGCCCGGTTGGGATTCTGTCTCCCTCCCAGCGGTGCCGCGACTCGAGCTTGGTCTTCGTGCCGCCGAGGCTCGTAGCGTTCACGACCTTCTGGACGGCGCGCTCGACCCGGGTCGCAGCGTCGCTATCAACGACATCGAACGACACGAGGAAGGAGAAGCCGGGATAGCGGACGAGACCAACCGCCGGATGGGCTCTAAGCCGCTCGACAAGTGCCCGCGCGCTCGCCTCCTGACGCTCGAGCCTCACCTCGAGGGTCTCGAGACCACGCTCGACGAGCCATGCAGTATCGGCTGGTGCGACGATCCCTGCGAGACGACGCGTGAGATGGAGTCGGTCGCGCAGCGCCTCATCGCGAGCGACCGTGACGCCGGCGAGCACGTCGTCGTGCCCCGACAAGATCTTCGTCGCACTGTGAAGCGCAATGTCGCAACCGTGCTCAAGTGGACGTACACGAAGAGGCGAGGCGACCGTTGAGTCGCAGACCACAGGGGCCGGATGCGCAACAGCAGCCTCGAAGTTGGGCATCGTAAGCACCGGGTTCGCTGGTGCCTCGAGGAAGATGAGGTCGACGTCGCTGGGAGGGGCGCCTGTCTGGTCGAACTCCACCACGTTGAGCCCCCAGCCCGCCAGGTGGTCGAAGAGCTGCCGGTGACCGTAGTACGCACCTTCAGCGAGAGCGATCGTCGCCCCGGGCCCGAGCAAGGTCAGCACGACTGTTGTCACGGCTCCCATCCCAGAGGGATAGAGGAGTGCGTGACCACCGTCGAGAGCGCCAAGCGCTTGCTCGCACTGAACCGCGGTTGGGTGATCGGCGCGGACGTACGAGAAGCGGCCGGGCTCACCATTGGTGTACGCCCAGGTGGAGGATCGGTCGAGCGGAGTCGTCACCCCGTCGACGCTACCACCGTGACCGCGCCCGTTGCCGATGTGTGGGTCGCGTCTCTAGGACACGACCGCGCGCTCGGCCTGGTGCGCAACGATCTTCCGCTTGACGCGCTGGAGGGCGTTGTCGATCGTCTTGCAGTCGCAGTCGAGCTCCTCTGCCATCCGTTCGTACGAGCGGCCGTCGAGGTAGAGGCGAAGCGCCTCGGACTCGAGCGACGAGAGCGTCGTGCCAAGACAGCCGACGAGTGACTGGAGCTCTTCCGTCGAGATCACACACACGGCCGGGTCGTCGACCCCTGGGCCGGGCAACGCATCGCCCAACGTGCAGTCGCCGTCGCCGTCCTGACCTGCAGGGGTGTGACTGAACGAGACGTACTGATTGAGCGGCGCGTGCTTGAACCGCGTCGCGGACTTGATCGCGGTAATGATCTGCCGCGTCACGCACAGCTCCGCAAAGCTCCTGAACGATGTCTCCTTGTCGGAGCGAAAGTCGCGCACGGCCTTGTAGAGGCCGATCATTCCCTCCTGGATCAGGTCGTCCCCGTCACCGCCGGCGAGGAAATACGAGCTCGCCTTGAGCCGCACGAAGCCGTGATAGCGGCGCAAGAGCTGGTCGAGCGCGCCTTGGCTTCCGTTACGGGCCTTGAGCACCAGCTGCAAATCCTCAAGTTCACGTTGAGCCTTCTGCGGTGACTTCAGTGCTGTTGCGGTTCGCGCTGACATGTGTCTCCCCTGCAAATACTGTGGTTTGTGGACAGTAGACCTACACCCTCAACCGAAACTCTCAGCCTGAGGTTGAGGGGGAACCTAGCAGTCTTACGCACGCGATACAACCCCTTTGCGAATATTGCATTGTGATCGGAACAAGTGTTCGTGTTGGCCTCTCCCACCACAAGGAAGGCCTCCGTACTCAGTTCGTCTCACTCCCGCGAGCGCAGACGACCAGCGCCACGTTCCGAGGGGTTCGCTCCGGGAAAGTGTCTCAGAGCCACTTGGGGTGGCTCGAGAGGGTGTGGTTATCCACACCTCCAAACACGTGCCCGCCGCACCGTCACCGCTCCTTGGTGCTGACAACGTGAGCTCATCAAGAACCGTCTCGAAAGGACACTGATGACTCCGCTCAAGCACAGCACGAATATCGCGGCCCGGATGGGTCGCTGGAGCGCGCGCCACCGAAAGACCGCGATCTTTGGCTGGCTTGCGTTCGTCATCGGATCGTTCGCAATAGGTATTGCGATGCCGATGAAGACCATCGACGAAAACGACTTCAACGTCGGCGAGGCACGCGAGGCCGATCACATCATTCGAGACGCTGGCTTCGAGCTCGACGAGCAGATGGAGTACGTGCTCGTCCAGTCGACGACCACGACCGCGTCCAGCCCCCTCTTCCGTGCCGTTGTTACGGACACGATCGCGACGCTTGAGAGCTTCAATCAGGTCGGGAAGCTCCGCTCACCGCTCGCCGCGAGCAACGCTGGCCAGATCTCGAAGGACGGTCACGCAGCGTTGATCCAGTTCAGCCCAAAGGGCACCTACGAGGAAGCCGTTCTTGAGATCGACGCCGTTACCGCGGCGGTGACGAAGCTTCAACTGGCGAACCCCAGCTACGTGGTGGTCCAGGCGGGCTCGGTGTCGACCGGGAAGGCGCTCGACGAGATGTTCGGCTCGCAGCTTGCCCGTGCAGGCCTCATCTCGATCCCACTCACGCTGATCATCCTCCTCGTCGTGTTTGGCTCGCTTGTAGGCGCAAGCATGCCCCTACTTCTCGCTCTTTCTTCAGTGTTTGCCACGATGGGGCTCGTCGCGCTGCCAAGTCAACTCGTCCCAATGGACGAGGCGGTGGCCGAGGTGATTCTCCTGATCGGGCTCGCCGTGGGGGTCGACTACTCGCTCTTCTATCTCCGCCGCGAGCGCGAGGAGCGCCGTGCCGGCCGAAGCGAGCAGGCAGCTCTCGAGGCGGCGGCAGCAACGTCGGGGCGTGCCATTCTCATCTCGGGCTTCACCGTAATGATCGCCTTGGCCGGCATGTTGTTCTCGGGGGATAAGTCGTTCATGTCGTTCGCCATCGGCACGATGATGGTCGTTGGGGTCGCCATGCTCGGCTCACTCACGGTGCTTCCGGCAATGCTCTCGTGGCTCGGTGACAGGGTCGACAAGGTGAAGGTGCCGTTCCTGTGGCGCCTGCGCCGCAACGAGGGTGAAGGCCGCGTCTGGGGGTTCATTCTCGACCGCGTTCTGCGTCGGCCGCTGATCTCTGCCCTCGCCTCTGCGGCGGTGCTGATCGCTCTCGCACTGCCCGCCCTCCAACTCCACACGTCGACCTCCGGTCTCGACGCGCTGCCCAAGTCAGTCAAGGAGGTGCGGGACTTCAACACGATCGAAGCCGCATTCCCAGGCGGATCGACGCCGGCGATCGTCGCGATCTCGGGTGACGCTTCCGATCCAGCGTTGCGGTCGGCAGTCAGACAGCTCCAGGTGAAGGCCTTGGCGTCGGGTGAGGCTCTGCAACCAATTCACGTCGAGGTAGCCCCGGGTGGCAAGGCGATCCAGGTCGCCATCCCGCTCGTAGGGAAGGGAACCGATGACCGCTCCAACGAGGCTCTTGCTGTACTACGCGAGAAGATCCTCCCGTCGACCATCGGCAAGGTCGCAGGCGTCGAATACGCAGTCACCGGTGAGACAGCCTCATCAAAGGACTGGAGCGAGGCTATGAAGGCGGCGGTGCCAACCGTATTCGCCTTCGTCCTCGCATTCGCTTTCATCCTGCTTCTGGTGACCTTCCGGTCGATCGTGATTCCGCTGAAGGCGATCCTCATGAATCTGCTCTCGGTGGGCGCCGCGTACGGTGTGCTCGTCGCGATCTTCCAGTGGGGTTGGGGCGAGAACCTCCTCGACTTCAACGCGAACGGTGGCGTCGCGTCGTGGCTACCGATGTTCCTGTTCGTGATCCTGTTCGGACTCTCAATGGACTACCACGTGTTCATCCTGAGTCGGATCAAGGAGTACTACGACCGCGGGCTCGACACCGAGCACGCCGTTGCCAAGGGAATCAAGGCGACCGCCGGTGTGGTGACGAGTGCAGCCGCGGTGATGATGCTTGTATTCGGTGTCTTCGCGACAATGCCGATCATCGACATGAAGGAGATGGGTGTCGGCCTCTCCGTCGCGATCCTGATCGATGCAACCATTGTCCGCGGAGTCCTCCTGCCCGCGACCATGAAGCTCCTCGGAACCTGGAACTGGTACCTACCCCGCTGGCTCGAGTGGCTCCCCCGTCTCGAGGAGGAGCGACCGGTCGACCAGGGTGCTGCGCCAGAACGCGTCGCTGCCTAGCGAGACGGCGACGGCCGACTGCCTGGCGCCGCCGCAGGGTGGCGTCAGGCGTTCCGCCCGCGCCAAGAGCCTACTCTTGCGATGATCGCCCGAGAGACAATGGCAGTAGACGCAAGGAGCGAACATGGTTCAAACCGTTGGAGATCTGCTCGCTGCCCGCGATGCATTGTTGACTGACGCGGCAACGCGTGCGCGATCGTACCTCGAAGGGATCGTCGACCGGCGTGTGGCTCCAACTCAATCAGCTGTCGCGGCCCTCGCCGCCTTCGACGTCCCGCTGTCAGACGACGGAGCCGACCCTGCCACTGTGCTCGCGCTACTCGACGAGATCGGCTCTCCCGCAACCGTTGCGATGACCGGCCCACGGTATTTCGGGTTCGTGAACGGCGGCACCCTTCCGATCGGGGTCGCGGCGGCGTGGCTGACCACGGCGTGGGATCAGAACGCCGCGCTAACGGTCATGTCCCCGGTCGCGTCTCGCCTCGACGAGGTCGCACTCGGTTGGGTCGTCGACGCACTCGGGCTACCCCCAGAGGTCGGCGGCGCGTTTGTGAGTGGCGCGACGATGGCCAACGCCACCGCACTCGCCGCAGCCCGGGATTTGGTGCTCACCCGATCTGGCTGGGACGCCCACCGCGACGGCCTTGTAGGCGCCCCTCCGATCACCGTGTGGGTCGGTGGTGAGACGCACTCCACGGTGAGCAAGGCGCTCGGCATCGTTGGGCTTGGACGCGGTCGCGCGCGCATTCTGCCTTCCGATGATCAGGGACGAGTGCTCGCCGTCGATCTTCCGACCCTTGCCGGGCCGAGCATCGTTTGCCTCCAGGCAGGCAATGTCAACAGCGGTGCGAGCGATCCATTCACACCCCTGATCGAATGGGCGCACGCCCAAGGCGCCTGGGTGCACGTGGACGGCGCGTTCGGCCTCTGGGCCGCCGCCAACCCATCCACGAGATCCCAGGTCGCAGGTGTCGAGTTGGCCGACTCCTGGGCCGTCGACGCGCACAAGTGGCTCAACGTGAGCTACGACAGCGGGATCGCGCTTCTACGAAACCCCGAGCACCTCCGCGCTGCTGTTCGCCTCGAAGCGCCCTACCTCGTGTCGGGTGATACACGCGAGCCTATGCACAACACGCCGCAGTCATCGCAACGGGCACGCGGGGTTGAGATCTGGGCGGTGCTCGCGAGCCTCGGCCGCTCAGGGCTCGCCGACCTGATCGAGCGCAACTGTGCCATGGCTCGCAGGCTTGCGGCCACGCTCGAGGCAGGTGGGTGCACCGTTCTCAACGATGTTGTCCTGAACCAGATCGTCGTGGGGCTCGGTGAGTCAGCTGACGCGGTCATTGCGGATGTTCAGGCCGACGGCACCTGCTGGGCAGGCCCCACCGTCTGGCGTGGGCAACGGGCAATGCGTATCAGCGTCAGCAACTGGTCGACGGCCGAAGCTGACATCGACCGCAGCGCCAGTGCCATTCTCGCCGCTGTCGCACGCTCACATGAGAGGATTGAGGCATGACTGTCCACACGCTGACCAAAGAGCAGAACACGGTCGCCTTCGACCGAACGTCTCCCCCGGCCCTCGAGATCGAACCTGGTGACACCGTTACGTTTCAGACGGGTGATGTCGCCTACGAGCGGCTCTCGAAGGGCGAGAGTGTCGAAGACATCGACCTTGAGAACTTCAACCGCGTCACCGGGCCTGTTCTTGTGCGAGGGGCACAACCAGGTGATGCCCTCTGCATCGAGGTACTCGACGTGCAGGTCGTCCGCGCGTGGTCGGTGTGGCTTCCAGAGTTCGGTGGTCTCGGGCATCGCACGGGCGGCATGCACGTGATGGAGACGCCGCTACGCGATGGACGGGCGCACCTCGGAACGATCAGTGTTCCGATCCGCCCAATGATCGGCTGCATCGGCGTCGCACCGGCCGAAGGGGTTGGTTCGACGTTCATGCCCGCCTATCCGTTCGGTGGCAACATGGACCTGCGCGAGATGGAGCCGGGCACAACGGTGTACCTCCCCGTCCAGGTTGAGGGTGGTCTGTTGTCGATGGGCGATCTCCACGCCGCCATGGGAACCCAGGAACCAACGTGGGTGAGCCTTGAGGCATCGGGATCGGCGACGCTGCGCATCAGTCTCACAAAGGACATGCCGCTCCGCTTTCCACGGTTGCGTCGTGACGGCTCGACGTATTTCCTCGGTATGGCCGAC
>JANNQQ010000178.1:0-9091 GCA_031400835.1 Actinomycetes bacterium
GCAAGTCGATCTCGGATGTGCTCGAGATGTCGGTCGAGGAGGCGCTCGAGTTCTTCGCGAACATCCCAAAGATCCATCGGCGCCTCCAGACGATGCACGATGTCGGGCTCGACTACATCCGGCTCGGACAGCCAGCGACGACGCTCTCGGGCGGGGAGGCACAACGGGTGAAGCTCGCCGCTGAGCTGTCCAAGGTCGCCACCGGACGGACGCTCTACATCCTCGACGAGCCCACCACCGGACTCCACTTCGCCGACATCGAGAAGCTTCTCGAGGTACTGCAACGGCTCGTCGATACCGGCAACACAGTGCTCGTGATCGAGCACAACCTCGACGTGATCAAGCAATCCGACTGGGTGATCGATCTCGGCCCTGAGGGCGGCGACGCAGGGGGAGAGGTCATCGCCGTCGGAACACCCGAGGACATCGCCGATGTCGACGCCTCGCACACGGGTCAGTTCCTGCGCTCGGTGCTGGCACGGCCGAGCGTCGTGGTCGCCGCCTGAGTTACGTCCAGATCAGACATGTTCCGAAATGACACTACAAATATAGGCGAAAAAGCGCTACAATAGCGTCATGGACGTTGGCATTCGCGAGTTGCGATCAAACCTCAGCCGCTACGTCGAGCAGGTCCGGGCGGGCGAGGAGATCGTCGTCACCGATCACGGCAAGCCCGTTGCGAAGCTCGTTCCTTTAGCTGGCGAGCGCAAGATCGACCGGCTCATCCGCGAGGGGGTGGTCATTCCAGCAACGTCGAGAACCGGGTGGCTCCCAGAGAAGCTCATCCCTGTCAAAGGATCTGTCAGCGACATCGTGATTGAGCAGCGCGAGTGACGACGTATCTCGATAGCTCGGCGTTCGTAAAGCTCCTTCTCGACGAGTCAGGAGCTAGCCAAGCGCGGCGCGCCTGGCGCGACGCGTCGACCCGCACTGCGTCCGTTGCGTTGCTCGCCGAGGGATCCGCGGCTCTTGCCGCAGCTAGACGATCTGGTCGTATCGATGAGCTCGATTACCAGGAGGCTGTCGAAACGCTCCATCGATTGTGGACGGAGATGGAGGGGATTGTCGTCACGGAGGAACTGGCCAGGCGAGCGGGCGAACTCGCTGACCTGTGCGCTCTCCGCGGGTACGACGCTATCCACCTCGCATCCGCCGAGGCGATTCTTGACGAGGGCGACGTCATGGTGGTTTCGGACGTGCGACTTGCAGAGGCAGCAGCGTCGATAGGCCTAGAGGCGCTCGTACCTGCCGCATAGACGGCGAGCAACGGCGACCCCAAGCGCGTGACGCTCAGGACGCGCGACCCAGGCGTCCTACGGTCTTCAGCTCGTCGGCGGCGACGTCGAGCTCGTGGCGGGGACGGCCCCGAACCGGTAACCCGTTCGCTCCACCGCGAGTGAGTGCCACCTGCGCTGGTTCGAGAACGGCTGGGGCCCGAACTACTCCCTCAGAAACGACGTCGCGAGGGATACGCTCACGTCGTGAGCGGATTGCAGCTGAAGCCCGGTGAACTTGCCGATCGTGAGGCCGCACAGATGTCGGCCGCCGGTGCAATCGCGTCGCGGGAGTGGTGGAGGCGCGTCCCACTGCTTCTCCGCGACCCCGTCGCGGTTTTCGAGGCTCTGCGCGAGACAGACGACATCGATCTCGATGCACGCGCCGAGCCGATCACCGCGATCGTGATTCTTGCGGGCATGGCCGGTGTGCTTCTCACTCCCGCCTGGGGAGGGCTTCTCGACAGCAGCAGCGTCGATGGGCTCGTCGTCGTCGTCATCACGTTCATCGGTGGGATCTTCTACGGGGCGGCTGGATACTTTCTCCTTGGTCTTGCAGTGTGGCTCGGCGCGCGCGGTGCGGGGGTCGATGAACCGTTCAGGCTTGCGCGTCAGGTGGTTGCGTTCGCATCGCTCCCTATTGCGCTGTCGCTCTGCCTGACGGTGCCGTTGATTCTCGCGTGGGTCGGAGGCGACTGGTTTCGCGCGGGTGGGGCCGACGTTGGTGCGCCTCGCTGGATCATCACGGGGATCGCACTTGCGTTCGTCGCCTGGGCGTTCGGCCTTGTTGCGATTGGCCTTCGAACGACGCTTCGGCTGCCATGGTTCGGTGTCTTCACGGCACTTGCACTCGCCGGAGTGCTCGTCGGCGGGGTCGCGGTCGTACCGAACATTCTCTGACACAGGAGAGGGCGCCCGGGAAGGCGCCCTCTCCCGGATATGTCGAAGTGCCTACGACTGCTTGTAGCCGACCGCGACGAGTGACCAGTCGTCGAGTCGGAAGGTCTCTGTTCCACCGAAGACCTGTATCTGCGCAGTGATCGTGTGTGACCCCGCAGCGACGCCGGTGCGAACGCGCGTAATGCTGTGCGCCTCGTAGTCGTTGGACGCAGGGTCGCCCGCTGCAGCGGGCGCATCGAAGGCAAAGTTATTGCCGTCTTCTGGGTTCATCTCGGTTCCGTCCAGGAACAGGCGGACGGTGCACCAGAACCCATTCCTGCAGGTGCTCTCAGCCGAGAAGGTCGCAATCACGGTGGCTGTGATGCCAGCGGGAATCGTTACGGTCGCTGAGCCCAGCGTCGCGAGTGCAGTGCTTGAGGTCGTCGTGGGGCTGTCACCAACGGCGGTGCCAAAGCTGACCGCCGCTCCTGTCCCTGCCGCGCCTGTAGCGCCCTGCTGCCCGGCGGCGCCTGCGGGGCCTGCTGGGCCCACGGGGCCTACGGGCGCCCGGCCACCCTGGAAATCGGCCCCTACGAGCGACCCGTTCTTGATCTTCGCCGACGTCACGGCGTTGTTCTTGAGCTGGGCCGTCCCTACCGAATTGTTCGGCAGCTTCGTCACCGCGTAGCCCGTGCCGCTGAGTGCGACGAAGAGGGCTATGAGGGCGACGGCCATTGAGGGCGAGGGCAACCTGCGTCTGCGGTCCATCCAGTAACCTCCAGTGAAGTCGCCATTTGCCCGGCGACGGGTTGACACACTGAATGTCATACCGCACCGTGCGGTCGTCATCAGCCCCGAGGGGGAGAGCAGCCCCCCGTTTGAGTGACCGGACTCCCCCCGAAGGGGGATGGAGCAAGGGTCAGGCTCGACGGAAAGTGTGCCCAAGCGGCGAGGGCCAAAAAAAGGCCTTCGGAGGGGAGAGGAAGGGCATGCTCGACAGGATGCGGCCAGTCGGGTCGAGGGGACGCCGGTGATACTCGGGGTCGCCATCGTCCAGGCAGTTGGGCTGACGTTGGTTGCGCTTGCCGCGATCGGGATCGCGGTCGTTGCGCGCTCGCTCGGTCGCGGAGTGAAGGGCGAAGCAACGCTACGAGCGGCCCTCCTTCCGGTGGCGACCGATGGGCTCGACAAGACGCTGGACTCGGTGAGGCGCGCGCTCCAAGCCGATCTCATCCTTGTGGTTCTCGGCTCGGCCGAGACAGGGAGGATGCGCGTTGCGGAGAGCACAACGCAGGGCTCATCTGAGCTTCGGCAGGTCACGCTCCCTGCCGC
The DNA here is from genome assembly GCA_031400835.1 of Actinomycetes bacterium. Lineage (GTDB taxonomy): Bacteria > Actinomycetota > Thermoleophilia > Gaiellales > Gaiellaceae > Gaiella. The sequence goes on from JANNQQ010000178.1 coordinate 3,486, forward strand.
CTATAGCCGTCTCGACACTGAGGTACGCCGTGCCGGGGGCATCCTGATGACCGGTCGCGGGGGCTCGCCGACGCTTGACGCCGCCCTTGTGCCTCGGGGGCTCGCGAACGGAGCCGCGCTGCCCATCCGCGGTGAGGCCGGCGAGCCAATCGGCATGCTCGTCGTCGGTCGCTCCCGCGGCCGAATGGGTCGCGACGATCGACATCGGCTCTCACTCGTCGCGGAGCGGCTTGGCGCCCAGCTTGAGTCCGACCGACTCGAGCGGTCGGTTCGAGATCTCACGACGATGCGCAACGAGCTCCGTCACCGTGCGGATCACGATGCGCTCACCGGACTCCCGAACCGCACGTTGCTCACCCACAAGGTCACTCAGGCGTTGGCCGAGGTCGAGGAACAGACAACAATTGCGGTGCTCTTCCTCGATCTGGACGACTTCAAGGTGGTGAATGACGTCCTCGGGCACCAGGCCGGCGACGAGCTTCTCGTTTCGGTCGCGCGCCGTGTCTCGGCTGCGATCCGACCGGTCGACATCGCCGCCCGCCTCGGCGGCGATGAGTTCGCTGTGCTCGTCCGCTGTGTCGATGCCAACGACGGCGAACGTGTCGCAAAGAGATTGGTTGACGCGCTTGAGGGGCCATTCGGCGTCGCGGGCCGCGACGTCAGCGTGCGCGCGAGCGTCGGCATCGCCTACGGGTTGGCTGGGCGCATCGACATCGAAGAGATCCTCCGCAACGCTGATTTGGCCATGTACGAGGCGAAGCGGGCAGGAAAGGGCTGCTACGCACGATTCGATCGGCGGATGCTCGAGCGGGTCAGAACGCGCCATGAGCTCGTTGTTGCGCTTGAGAAGGCGGTCGAGCGCAACGAGATCCAGGTGCACTACCAGCCGATCGTCGGCCTCGATTCTCGGCAGCTCATCGCGGTAGAGGCGCTCGCGCGTTGGCACCGCCCTGGCCACACGCTCACCCAGCCCGAAGGGTTCATAGGCGTTGCGGACGAGGCAGGCTTGATGCCGAGTATCGGCCGGTCAGTCCTCGCGATTGCATGCCGCCAGGTTCGGGACTGGCAACGGATCTATCCCGGTTGCGCGCGGCTGGAGCTTACGGTGAACCTCGCCCCGACCGAGCTTGCCGACCCGGCGTTGAGTCACGACGTTGCGGCCGTCCTCGAAGACAATGGCTTTGACCCGTCGTTGCTTGTCCTTGAGATCACCGAGTCGGGTGTGATGCGGAATCCCGAGCAGGCGCGGCGTTCGATGCTTGAGCTGCGCGAGCTTGGTGTCCGGCTTGCGCTCGACGACTTTGGCACAGGTCATTCCTCGCTCGCGCATCTGCGCGAGTTCCCGCTTGACCTACTGAAGATCGCGCGTCCTTTCATCGAGCAGATCGTCGAGCGTGAGCGCGACGCCGTGTTCGTCGAAACGATTGTGCGGCTCGCTGCCTCGCTTGAACTTCCCGTTGTCGCTGAGGGGATTGAGAGCGAGTCGCAGGCCGATGCGGTCGCCGCACTCGGCTGTGAGCTTGGTCAGGGCTATCTGTTCGGCCGCCCGGTCGGTGCGCTCGGCATGACGCGTTACCTCGTCGCCGACACGCTTCCCCCGGGGCTTCCATCGGTCGCAGTCGCGTCGTAGGACTCGCCGGCGAACGCTTCCTGCTCCTCGCGGGCCATCTCATAGGTGTGCTCGACACCCGGGAACGTCCCCTGCCGGACGTCAGCGGCATATGCCTCGAGCGCGTCGCGGATTTCGCGTGAGAGGTTTGCGTAGCGTTTGACGAAACGGGGAAGGTGGCCCTCGGTGAGCCCGAGGAGGTCGTGGTACACGAGCACTTGTCCGTCGCAGCCGGGACCCGCGCCGATCCCGATTGTCGGAATCGAAACGCAGCGGGTGATCTCGTTGGCAACCGGAGCCGGAACCGCCTCCAGGACGAGCATGAAGCAGCCTGCTTCCTCAAGAGCTTTCGCGTCGACGACGAGCGCGTGCGCTGCCGCTGAGGTCTTCCCCTGCGTCTTGAAGCCGCCGAGCATCGTCGAGGTCTGTGGCGTAAGTCCGACGTGACCCACCACCGGAATGCCGGCCTGGACGATTGCGCGGACGCGGGAGATCATCGGCCCTGCACCCTCGAGCTTCACGACGTCCGCGCGGGCCTCCTTCACGAAGCGGATGGCATTCCGAACAGCATCCTCGTCAGACACCTGGTAGGAGCCGAACGGCATGTCCCCGATGACAACGGGGCGTCGAACCGCACGGGCCACCGTCCGGGTGAGAAAGAGCATCTCGTCCATGGTCACAGGGACGGTCGTCCCCTCGTGTCCGAGCACGACCATCGCGGCGGTGTCGCCGACGAGGATCATGTCGATGCCAGCATCCTCGGCGAACCGCGCGCCCGGCATGTCGTACGCGGTGACCATCACGATCTTGTCGCCTCGGCGTTTCATCGCCGCGAACTCGAGTAGTGACAGCTTCCCTGCTGGCATAGCGCTCATCGGGTTGCCTCCGGCTTGAGGGGGACATTGTCAATCAGTCGGGTCGGGCCGACGCGTATGGCGGCAGCGAGAACGGGGGGGTCGAACGGAGCTATCTCAACGTAATCGACCGTGATCCCTGCATCCTCGAGGAGTCGGAGGGCTTGGTCTCGGTCGCGGGTCCCAAGCGCTCGGGGGAGCGTGAGTGCGAGTTGTCTCTCGACGGGGGAGAGGAGGACGTTTCGAGATGAAAGCGCGAGTCCGTCCCCGTCGCGCACTGTGGAAACGACACGAAGTTCCACTTCGAGGTTGAGGTCATCAATCAGGCAGCGGATGACCGCGACCTGCTGGGCATCCTTCTGCCCGAAGTAGACCTTGTGCGGCCGAACGATCGTGAAGAGCTTCAGACATACGGTCGCGACGCCACGGAAGTGATCGTGTCGGTGAACGCCCTCGAGGATCGAGCCAAGCTCCTCGATCTCGACGCTGGTCTGGAAGCCCGGCGGGTACATCTCGCCTCTGGATGGTGCAAAGACGACATCTACGCCCGCCTCGGCTGCGATCTCGAAATCGCGACGTTCATTGCGCGGGTACTCGATGAGATCGTTCTCGCTGCCGAACTGCGAGGGATTGACGAACAGGCTCATGACAACGGTGTCGTTCTCTTCCCGAGCGCGCGCGAGGAGGGCGCGATGCCCATCGTGGAGTGATCCCATCGTCGGGACGAGGCCGATTGTTCCCACGCGAAGCGGATCGAGCGCCACGCGAACGTCTTCGATCGTGCGGGTCACCTTCATGCTGGCGCTCCGAGATGCATCGCCGTGGTCGTCTCGGCGAGCGTGTTGTACAGGGATTCAAGCTCGGGGTGGGCCTCGCGGATCGCCGCCCGGTGCCCGTCGACCGTTCCCCAGTCGCCTCGTTCGATCGGGCCTGTCAGCTCGAAGTCGTTTTCGATGATCCGGCGCATGAGCGGATCGAGTGCCTCTGGTGGCGCGCCCGCGGTCTCGAGCAGTCTGCCCGCGACGCGGCGGAGCGTGACGAGGTAGTTCGCCGCCACTGCCGCACCCGCGTGGTACAGCGCTCGATCCGTATCGGCGAGCTCAAACGCGTGCAGTCCGAGCAGGTCGGCAAGCTCTCGCCCCACGGCAACTGCCTCGTCCGTCTCTGCGGTCAGCGCGGCCCAGGCACCGTCGAGCTGCTCGGCGCCGCGGCGATGCGTGAAGGTCTGCAACGGGTGCAGCGAGAACCGCCGCTCGTGTTGCTGCAGTGCGAGAAGGCTCGTGGCGCCGGAGACGTGACCGATCCAGGGGCCAGGGGCGATCGTCGCGGCGACCCCGGCAATCGCACGGTCGGGAACGCAGAGCAGGACGACGGCAGGGGCGTGGTCGTCGAGACGCACGTCGCGCTCGGCGAGCCGAACGCTCACCGCGCTTCCGACGCGCCCACGCGCACCGATTACTTTGACACTCTCAATCATCTTGTTGGCTCCAGCTCCTGAGGGGATGCCGGGCTACCTGCAATCTACCGTAACGGCTCCGTCTACCGGGATGTTTCTCGCCCTAGGCGAGAAACACCTATGAACTGCCTGAGCCTTTAGGTGTTCGTTGCTCTTCTAGGTGATCTTTGTCTCAGCAAAGAGCACCCTCGCCGAGCCTGCGGCGGAGACCGTCACGAACCGCGGGCCACTCCGAGTCTAGGATCGAGTACCAGGCGCTATCGCGGTTCTCGCCTGCGCGCACGAGCATGTGGTTGCGGTGGATCCCCTCGAAGGTCGCTCCCATCGCCTCCATTGCTCCACGTGAGCGGTCGTTGAGCGCATCGGTCTTCAGCTCAACCCGCCGACACTCGAAGACCTCAAACGCGTGCTCCAGCATCAACAGCTTCGCCTCGACGTTGACCCCTGTGCCCCACATGTCAGGGTGGAGCCACGTCCAGCCGATCTCGACACTGCGGTGCTCGGGTCGGAGTGACAGGTATCGCGTCGATCCGACCACCCGGTTGTGGCTTATCGTCACGAGCGGCAGTTCGGACCGCGCCGCCGCGGCGCTCAGAACCTCGGCGATCCACTCATCGAACGCGGTACGGGACTGAGGCTGAACCGGTGTGAGGAGTCGCCACGTCCGGGGGTCGCGAGACGCCTCCCAAAGCCCCTCCGTGTGGTCAAGCGCGAGTGGCTCGAGCCGTACGTTCTTCCCCTCAAGGGTTGGTGTCGTCCACGGGGTCATGTGGCCAAGGTTTACACTCTTTGGCATGCCGATCTACGAGTACGCCTGCATGAAGTGCGAAGCCCACTTCGATGAGCTCGTTCGCAGCGATGAGCAGATCATTGCCTGTCCGACCTGCAGTGCGACGAATGTTCGCAAACAGCTCTCCTCCTTCGCAGTCCACGGCTCGAGCTCCAAGCCCAGTTTCAGTGGGCCGGCGGGTGGCGGCGGTGGGTGCTGCGGCGGCGGCTGCGGCTGCGGCTGACGCGGGTGTTTTTCGCCTCAGGCGAGAACCACCCCTGGACTGCGTGGCCTCTAGATGGTTGATCGGTAATTGGGGTGCGTTCGGGGGCGTTCACGACCAAGCAGCGTGTTGTGATCGTCTGCGACTCGTACCGGTGCTGTACGTGTCGTAGGCGAATGCGACACGATGCGCCGTGTCGTGGGCGTCATCCGGACGTGCCGGAATTACCGATCAACCATCTAGGTGATCTCTGCTCCCGCAAAGAGCACCTCGATCATGGGCGCGCTTGCGACCAGTGACTCGAGGGATTCGTGTTGGAGGTACCAATCGTTCCACTGGTGCGGCTGGGTGAAGACCCAGCGTCGCGTGGGCTCGTCCGCAACAAGGACTGCGCGGGCCGGAAGATCGGCGGTAAGCGTCTCTTTGAGATGGAACGTGAACCGTGGCTCAGCGAGCACGTTGGCGTACCAGTTCCTCGGATTAGACGTCCCGGTGATGAAGGTGCGCCCCGCGAGATGCAGGAACCAGATCTCGTTCCGTCGCGGGAGACCACTGCGTGCTCCTGTGGTCGTGATGTCGATCGTCCCGTCCTTCTCAAGCGCGTCGATGACATCGGCGGTCACAGTGCGACCAGTCCGGCGTTCGTAGGGGCGAATCCGCACGAATCGACATAGAACCCGCGCAAAGGGCTGTCG
>JANNQQ010000179.1:0-6492 GCA_031400835.1 Actinomycetes bacterium
GTCGATTGCATGCTTGTGTCGATGGCATGCGATCCACCTTAGGAGGGCCTCGTTCGGGTTGAAACGGAGGTTCCCCTATCCTTTCGGCGACCACCTCTCGTCGCCAGTCCAGACTTCAGTCTGCACTGGGTGGCCGGGCACGCGGCCACGTCAAAACGACATCGAAGCGCGCTTCCTTCAGTGCAGACCAACGTCTGGACTGGGACTACGTCCGAGCCTGCGGTTCCGCCAAATGCGGAACCGCAGAGCGCGCGCGACTAGGGTTGATCCACCGGTGTCTGACGTCCGTCCGATACCGGCTGTCTGGGCTCGAACGCTTACTGTGTGCTGAACTCTCCGGACGAGAGCGTTTGGTTGCCGCTGCGTTCGATGGCCAGCACCTCCCATTTGTACTTCGTGCCCGGCTCAAGGAACCCGTCCGGCACGGCGATGCTCGTCACCGTCCGTGGCAGGTACATGCTCAACCCGAGCTTGCCGATCATGTGCTTGTGCGGCGCGACGTCCTTTTCGATGATCAGCTGGTAGGCGATGATCGTCACGGGCTCGCCGGTGATCGTCCTTGTGACGGGCTGCCACCGGGCGACGACGCCGCGCACCGGCACCTCTGCGCCTTCCGCTGGTGAGACGAGCTTCGGGCCTGCGGGGATGTCGTGGGTGAGCCAGGCGGTTCCCGCCGTGCGGCCGAGACTTTTGCCGTTCTCCTGGGCAGGCCCGGCGATCGTGTAGTTGCCTTCAGGCAGGTTGGCCAGCATCCTGTCGATCGGCACATCGGCGTTTGCAGGCTCAACGGTCTCGAAGAAGAGCTCGGTTACACCCAGCTTGGCAACCGTGCCGCGGCCTTCGAACGTGAGCACCTGACCGCCTGGCCCTGTCACGTCGAGCCGCTTCCAGCCCTCGCTGTCGATGAAACCCTGGAATCCGGTGTCGTTGTCCGTGGCGTTGTGCTCGATGTTGAGCTTGGCGTCTTTCAGCGGGATGACCGCAGCCGAGCCGCCGGAGCCGGCGTAGACGACGCCTGCTGTGAGCGGCATGGCCACCAGCAGGCCGATGAACGTGGTGAAGAGTCGCATAGCTACCTCCTTGGGTCGCGTTTCTGTTCAGTGACCCCACGCTAGGTAGCGCAGATGAAAGCTCGATGAGACAGCGACGCGCCGCCGGATCGGGTTCGTTTGCGCTCGGCCAGTGTCACTCGGCGGCACGCCACCAAGCTGGCGGGCTTCCGCGACGTGGGCCGGGCCGAATTCCCGCCGCAGCCCGAGATGACCGCAAGGGTGGGGTCAGACCCAGGGCCTGACCCCACCCTCCGGCTACACCTTCGCTGCGGTCTTCGCCTTCTTGACCGCGTTCTTCGCGATGTAGCGCTCGACCAGCTCGCGCGACTCGTCGTCGCGGATCTGGAGCGGCGGTGACTTCATCAGGTAGCTCGACGGTGCCTCGAGTGCGCCCGAGACGCCGTTGTTGAGCGCCAGCTTCGCGAGACGGACGGCGTCGATGACGATGCCGGCAGAGTTCGGCGAGTCCCAAACCTCGAGCTTGAGCTCGCAGTTGAGCGGCACATCGCCGAATGCCGACCCTTCCATGCGGATGTACGCCCACTTGCGATCTGAGAGCCACGGCACGAAGTCCGACGGGCCGACGTGGACATTGTCGGCACCGATGTCGTAGTCGAGCATCGACGTAACTGCGTTCGTTTTCGAGATCTTCTTCGACTCGAGCCGCTCGCGCTCGAGCATGTTGCGGAAGTCGGAGTTGCCGCCGACGTTCAGCTGCATCGTGCGATCGAGATGCACACCGCGGTCACCGAACAGCGTCGTCAGCACGCGGTGCGTAATCGTGGCACCAACCTGCGACTTGATGTCGTCGCCGATGATCGGGACACCGGCCTTCTCGAAGCGCTTCTGCCAGTAGGGCTCGCGCGCAATGAACACAGGCATGCAGTTCACCATTGCGACGCCTGCCTCCAGGATCTTCTCGGTGTACCACTTGGTCGCCATCTCCGAGCCGACGGGGAGGTAGTTGACGACGACGTCGGTGCCGGTCTCCTTGAGGATTCCGACGATGTCGTCCGTCTCGCCCGGCGCCTTCTCGACGATCTCCGAGAGGTACTTGCCGATACCGTCATGCGTCATGCCGCGCGACACCTGGATGCCGGTTTTCGGCACCTTGGCGAACTTGATCGTGTCGTTCGGGTGTGCCCAGATTGCGTCAGCAAGATCCTCTCCGACCTTGCCCTTGACGACGTCGAACGCGGCGGTGAACTCGATATCCGAGATGTGGTACCCGCCGAGGTTGACGTGCATCAGCCCAGGGACGCTGCCTGCGGGGTCGGCGTCCTTGTAGTACTCGACTCCCTGGAGGAGCGAGTTGGCGCAGTTACCGACGCCGATTAGGGCGACGCGCACCTTGTCCTTCTGGCGCGTCGCGCCGTTCTTGCTCGCGTTGGTTGTGCCGTTGGTTGCGGCCATGGTGGTGGTGTCCTTTCGGTGGTCGCCCCCGAAAGGGACCGACCTACGTTGTGTCGTGTCGTGCGGGATGCCGAGGCTGTCCGCAAGGCTGCGGACGATCACGTCGTTCGTGCTCGACGCGGAGCGGAAGGCCTCGGCCTGGATCTCCCGCTTCAGCTCCTCCGGCATTCGGAGAAGCACGACTGGGCTCGAGCCCGGAAGGGTGCTCTTACGATTCGTTGGCGCGTAGTCGACGCCAAACGCATCTGCTAGCAGTCCGACCGCAACGTCGTTGAGGCTCACGCCTCGGCGGGCGGTCTCGCGGACGAGAGCCGCCTTCAAGGCGAAGGGCGCCCTAACCAGGACGCCCTTCCGTTGTTGTGAAGTGCTAGCAGTCAATGTGCTAGCAGTATAGCTATTCCACCTGCGAAGCTACAACTTCTTACACGTGCCTCCTACGCACGTCGTCCCATTTCCGCAAACCACCATCAGATCGTCGGCGCTGCAGCAATCGGGGTCACTTTCGGGACAGCACGTTCCCGACGCGGTGGCGACGGTGTTCGGCGGGCAGCAGCGTGAGCCCTTGAGAAGGCGTTCCCCCGGGCAGCACTTGCCCTTCACGCAGATGCGGCTCGGCCCGTCGCAGCACGTCTTGTCGCAGCAGTCGTCCTTCTCGCAGCAGCGGCCACCGCAGTTGATCTTGCCCTTCGGGCAGCACTTCCCGTTTGAGCAGGTCGATCCGTTGGCGCCGCAGCAGTACCCCTCGCCGCAGTTCGTCCTATTCTTCGGGCAGCACTTCCCGTTCGAGCAAACCTTGCCTTCCGTGCAGCACTCACCTCCGCACGTCGGCTTTCCATTGGGACAACGGCATTGGCCGCTCGTGCACTTCTGGTTGGGCGTACAGCAGTCTGACCGCTTGTCGTTCGCACAGCAGGTCGTTCCGCTGCGGCAGCAGCTGACCTTGCCCGGTTTGCCTCCACTTCCGGGTTTAGGGAGTACGGCGCAGTAGTTCGAGCCGTCCGTGCAACACAGGCTCTGTTTCTTGGACGCACAGAACTGCCCCCGCTTGCAACAGCTCGACCCGCACTTGTGCTCCTCCGTGCAATCGACGCACTCACCGCTGTCGCACTGCTTCCCGTCCGGACAGCACCTATTGCCGCATTCGACTCCGTCGCAGATGCAGTTCGGCTTGGCTCCCTGCGGAGCGCTTCCCAACTTGTACCCAGGGCCACAGGTATATCCCGCGGGGCAGCACCATGACCCCGCTTCCTTGTTGTGGTTGCAACAAACGAACGGGACCGTTTGGCTCCCGCAGCAGCCGATGTTGTAGCCCCCGTTGACCGCGAAGCCGCAGAACTTTCCCCCGAAGCCCGAGCACGGGGCGTCTGCTGAGAACTTGCCCAGGGCGAGGGTGCCCGCCTCGGCCCTTTGCGGCCTGATGCCCGGCACGGCGGCTGTTATCAAGGCCGCACCAAGCACGTAGACCGCTCGCCGACGCGGCATCGGGCTCGCGAGGTTGCGCGCGAGGTCGTCGAAGAGGTTGCTCATGCCTTCGTTACCTTCCCGTTGACACACAGCTGTCCGCGGTTGAGCTTCTTTCCAAGCGGAGCCAGGTCGTCGTCTGGATCAGGATCCTTCGTCTTGCAGCAATCTGGATCGTTCTTTGGGCAACACTCACCTACGCCGCCGGGTACGGCGACCGTCCCCGGTGGACAACAGGCAACGCGCTTCTTGTTTGTGCCTGGCGCGAATGTCGTGCGCTTGAGCGGGCAGCACGCGCCCTTGACGCAGCGACCCTTGGTCTTCGGGCAGCAGGAGCCGTCAGCGCACTTGCCCCCTTCGCAGAAGACGCATTGCTTCAGCTTCCTGTCGCACGTCTGAAATGACCCGCAGCAGGAAAGCCCGCATCGCTCCTTCGGCGGGCAGCATGTCGTGCTGCTGGTGCTGCCCGTGCCATGGTGCCAGCATTCTCCCGGCGGGCAGCAAGTGTAGTTCGACTCCGGGTTGCTCTTGTCGATCGGGCCGCAGCACTCAGTGATCGGCGCTTCGAACTGTGCTGCACAGGAGAGCCCACCGCCGCCCTTTCCGCAGCCTGCGGTCCTCCAGGCCCTGGTAGTCGCGGCTGGCGCGGCTGTCGTCCCACCTCCAGGGAGGACACCAGCAACCAACGCGCCGACGGCGATCTGGAGCACCCGTCGCCGCGGCATCGGGCTTGCGAGGTTGCGCGCGAGATCGTCGAACGCGCTCATCGTCGTTCAAGCCCGGCGCGCGAGCTGCCAAGATGGGTAAGCACTGCGTCGCCACCCGCGAGGAGCGGCGACGCAATCTTCCCGTGGCCATCGATGACAACCGCCATAGGGGTGCCGCCCGCCTGGAAAGCGCTGCCGGCGGCGAACTCCGGGTCGAGAACGATCGTCGAGCGGAACCCGTCCGCGAGCGTCTCGGTGGCGTCCCCTGACGAGACGACGACGAGACGTGGAGCGCTGTAGTCCCTGTCCTGCTCCCAGGCAAGAAGCGCGGGCAGCATCGACTGGCAGTACCCACAGCCTGGGTTCCAGAAGAGAAGGACCGTGCTTTTGCCCAACGGGTCGACGAGCGGCTCAAGTGTGCCTCCACTTCCGAGGAGCTCGAGCGTGGGAGCCGGGCTCCCGACCGGTAGACCCTCGTCGATCGGTGCCGCAAGCACCTGCTCGACAAGCGCCTCGATCTCGTCTGTGCCGGCCGCGACGTAGCTCGCGATCGTGCCGTCTGGGGCGATCAGCACCGCACTCGGTGTGCCGGTAGTGAGGTATTTCTCCGACAGCGCGAGATCGGTGTCGACGAGCATCGCCGCCAGGCTGTGCTCGATCTCCTGCCCGCGAATCGCCTCGGGCTCCCCCGCGCTTGCAACGGCGACCGTCAACCGGCCGTCGAGCTCACGCTGCCACCGGGCGACCGCGGGCAGAAGGGCATGGCACGGCCCGCAACCCGGGCTCGTGAAGACAAGCAACAGCGGGAGACCGGGTGCGAGAAGCTCGTCTCGCGTTACGGGCTCCTCGTTGGAGAGCTGCATTGCGAACTGCGGCGCAGGGCTCCCCGGGTCGAGCCCGAGCTCCGACATCCCAGCGTCACCGTCGGTCGCGATCTCGATTCCCGCGTCCTGGAGTGCCTTCTCGGTCGCTTCAAGACGGAGGAGAACACGACCGTACGCTCGAGTCAGGGCGAGGAAGGAAGCGCCGATCGCCAGGATCAGAGTCGCAGCGCCGATCACCCCCACGATCAACCCGAGCTCGGTCGCGTTCCGCGCTGCGACCCATCCCGACGGCGATGGGCCAGATTCGTTCCGAGTCGCAACCAGCAATCCCGTGGCAATCGAACCAAGTAGCCCGTTACGTGCGAGCGTCTTCCAGCCCGTCGGCGCAGAGTGAAGCTGACCGAAGCAGTGGCACTCAGGCTTTTTCCCGCGTGCCAGGTTTACCCCGATCACGACGGAGAACAGCACGAGGAGGCCGAGTGCGCCCGCCGCCCCCACGACTCGCGTCATGGGGACGAGGAGCGACATGGCTACCGCGATCTCGACCAACGGGAGCACCAGTGCGATGACCGGGACGATGGCAACGGGTCCGCCGAACGCACGGACGGCCGTCCGGGTTCCTTGGAGATCGCGGAGCTTCGTGATTCCAGCGAGTCCAAAGACGCCGGAGAGGGTCAACGCGGCAACGAGCGTGACGGTGTCCATCTTCAGCACCGCGCGATCGACTTGGTGAGGACAGTGGTCTTGCCATCCACCTTGACGCGTGCGCTGACCTTGAGCTGCGCCGGCAGGCCAGCTGTCCCGATCCGCGCGGTAAACGGCGCCTTCTTGTCGATGGCCACGGCCTTGCTTCCGACGAGGAACGTCACCGAGGTCACCTTGGTGCCTTTCGCAGGCTTGACGGTTGCGATCAGTGTCTTGGCCTTGCAGGTGACGACGAGCGTCGGCTTCGGCGCCACAACGACGATAGCCTTACCGAGCGTGAGCGAGATGTTGTCGACGTAGGCGTGATGTGCGCCGTTGCCGTCGGCTACG
>JANNQQ010000180.1:0-23693 GCA_031400835.1 Actinomycetes bacterium
CATTTGCCGAAGCGTGGGGGCAGGGTCGAGCGATGACGCTGGACGAGGCGATCGAGTCCGCTTTGGACTCGCTCGCGAAGCCTTACTGACCGACGGGTCCACCCGGCCGGCTAAGCGTTGCCGGCCCTTGCCTCGGCCACCTTCTTCTCGAGCGCGGTGAGCACGTTCCCGACCTGCTGGTTGATGATCGGCTGCAACACGCGCTGCCCCATCGAGCCCACCGGCCCCGCGATCTTCACGTCCGCCGACCACGCCATCGAGGTGTGATCGCCCTCGCCCGAGAGCGTGAACGACGTCGTCATGTTCATCATCGCGCCGACGCCCTTGCCCTTCGCATTCATCGAGGCGAACTCGGGTGGACGCTCCTCGAGCTTCTCGAAGTCGATCGTCATCTTCAGGCCACCGAGGCCGAGCGGCACCTTCACCTTCGCCTGCCAGTGGCGGTCGTCCTTGATCTCGAAGCCTTCCACGCCGGGCATCAACCCGGCCATCTGGGCGGGATCGCTGATGACGCTCCAGACCACCTCGCGTGATGCCTCGAGCTCCTTGGTTCCATTCACGTTCACCTGGACGTCACCTCGACGTTCTCACGCGTGCGCTCGGGATGTCGCAGCATCTCCCACACACGGTGGTAGGGGTTGTGGCTGTCGTAGACGATCGCACCGCCCGCTGCGCGAAGTGCATCCTGGAGGCCTGCGCAAACGCAGTGAATCCCGCCGCCGCCGCCCTCGCCCATTCCCTTCGTCCCGAGGGGCGTGAACGGTGATGGAGACTCGAACGAGCCCGTCTTGAGCGGCGGCATATCGAGCGTGTGGGGCACGTGATAGTCGTAGAAGTTGGGCGTCAGCAAGTTGCCGTCCTCGTCGTAGACGAAGCTCTCGAACATCGCCGCTCCAATCGCGTGGGCGGTGGCGCCCATCACCTGACCCTCGACAATCTGTGGGTTGATCCGCACCCCACAGTCGTCGACCGCCGCGTAGTCGACGAGCTCGTACACACCCGTCTCCGGGTCGATCTCGACCACGCACGCATGGATCTGGGTCGCGTAGGTGAGCGTGAGATTGCCGAACTTGGTCTCCTTGTCGGGCACGTCGAACGGTGGTCGGTAGACGAAGCGACAGTTCATCGTCGGTGGGTCTTCGGGGAAGCCCGCGTTGTTCGCGTTGGGAATCGCACCGAGCGCCATGAACGGGAGCGCGGCCTCAGGGTTGCCAATGATTCGGGCGAACCCGTCGGCAAGCTCGATCGCCTCCTCGGGACACTGGAACACCATCGAGGCGAGCTTCTTCATCTGTCCCGCGAGCATGTCGGCGGCGCCCTTCACCGCACCAAGACCTGTCACCGCGAACTGGCTCGCGTAGGTCCCTGAGAAACCCGCGTGGGAGTTCCAGTAGCTGTCGTGGCCGGCCCGCACCGTAACGAGGTCGATGTCGCAATGGAGGATGTCCGCCACAACCTGGGCGGCCGTCGTCTCGTGACCCTGCCCCTGTGGGGTAGTCCCGAGCGTGACGACGATCTCGCCGAAGATCTCGAGCTTTACCGTCGCTACCTCGTTGTTGCCCGAGAACTGCAGGTCGGGATTGATCAGCTGCGACTGGCCAAAGTTGTTGGTTCCCGAGTCGAGGGTCGACCCGATCCCGAGTCCGAGCAGCTTCCCGCGCGAAGCCGCCTCTTCGCGACGCGCCTCGATCGTCTCGTAGCCAACCAACTCAAGTGCCATGTCGAGCGCGCGCGGGTAGTCACCGGAGTCGTACACGCAACCGTTTGGTGTTTCGTACGGCATTTCCTCGGGTTGCACGTAGTTCTGCTTCCGAAACTCAACCGGATCGAACCCAAGCTCATGCGCAACGATGTCGACAATGCGCTCGGTGAACCAGAGCTGCTGCATCCGCGAGTAGCCGCGATTCGGCGAAACAGGCGCCTTGTTGGTCATTGCCTGCGTGAACGCAAGACGCAGGTTGCGCCATTTGTACAACCCTGCAGCCACCTGCGACCAGATCACCCCGCCGAGGGGTTCGTAGCGTAGGTAGGCGCCAGCGTCGTCGATCGCGTTCGTCCGGAACCCAAGCAGCGTGCCGTCGGCCTTGACCGCGACCTCCGTATCGACGAACCACCGCTCATTTCCGTGCGACATCGACTGGTGGAACTCGGTGCGCCACTCGGTCCACTGCACGGGCCGGTTGAGCTTGCGCGCGAGCAGGCAACACACGACGAGCTGCGGATGCGTGGTGATCTTGTTGCCGAAGCCGCCGCCGATGTCCTGGGTGACGATGCGGAGCTTGTCGAGCCCCACGCGCAACGCCGGACCCATCATGATTGCCGCGAATCCCGGGAACTGGTTGTTCGTGGTCATCGTCCACTGCCCGGTACCGCGGTTGAACTCGACCAGCGCGCCGTCGAGCTCAAGTGGCGTCGAGTTGAACCGGTGAAAATGGAGCTCGGAGATCTTGACGATGTGGTCGGCGTCGGCAAACGCTGCGTCGACGTCGCCCCACTCCCACACGCCGCTGTAGGACAGGTTCCCACCGCAATCCTCGTGGAGCAACGGCGCGCCCGGCTCGAGTGCGGCACGGGCATCGACGAGCACCTCGAGAGGCTCGTAGTCGACCAGCACCAGCTCGGCTGCGTCGCGCGCGAGTTCGCGCGTCTCGGCCACAACGGCGGCTACCGCCTCGCCGACGTACCGCGCCTTACCGACCGCGAGTGCGTAGTCCTTGACGCTTCCACCCGGCTCGGCGGCAATCTGGAAGAACGGGTCGGTGAGCAGCGCAACCTCGTCGCCGGTCAGCGTCCCGTACACGCCCGCGAGCGCAAGCGCCTCGGTCACATCGATCGAGAGGATCTTTGCGTGGGCGTAGGGCGAGCGGACGAAGTGCAGATACCCCATCCCGTGCCGCTTCACATCGTCGAAGAACTGGCCTTCACCCTGAACCAGCCTGCCATCCTCCTTGCGCGGGACACTCTGGCCGATGAACCCCTTCTGGAGTGTGGTCGCGTCGGTCTCGGTCGCGGTCATGCGCCCCCGCCCTTTCCGGCCTCTACGACCGCTTCTACGATGTTCCAGTAGCCGGTACACCGGCAGATGTTGCCCTGGAGCGCGACCTTCACCTCTTCCTCGTTCGGTCGCGGGTTCTCGGCGAGGAGCGCGGTCGCACTCATCAGCATCCCGGGCGTGCAGTAACCGCACTGCAACGCATGGTGGTCGTGGAACGACTTCTGCAGAGCGGTGAGCTCGTCGCCATCGGCGAGTCCCTCAACGGTCGTTACGGATGCTCCGTTGGCCTGCACCGCGAGGACTGCGCAACTCTTGACCGGCACTGCGTCGAGAAGGACGGTGCACGCGCCGCAGCTTCCGGTGTCGCATCCGACATGTGTCCCCGTGAGATCGAGGTCGTCGCGGAGGAAGTGGACGAGAAGGCGTCGCACAGGGACAAGGCGCTCGACCCGCTCACCGTTCACGGTCACTGTGACCAGCTGGCTCGACACTGGCAGGGTCGACATGTCTATGCCCCCTTCGCTCGGTTGGCCGCCTGAAGAACTGCGCGTGCGACGGCAACCTCGGCGAGCGCTCGCCGATAGTCGGCGGTGCCATGGACGTCCGAGGGCGGATTGAGTGTCGCGCCGAGCCCGACAACTGCCTCGGCGGCGGCCTGCTCGGTGATCTCAACACCTGCCAGGCGCTGCTCGACCTCGGTCGCTCGCACGGGCACGCCTCCGACGCAGCCAAGAACGATGCGCCACTGTCCGCCCGCAACCGCCGCCACCGCATTCGCGATGTATGTCCCGTGGGCTCCGAGCGTGACGCCACTCATGGCGTCGCCCGATCCAGGCACCTGCGTTGGAATAGAGATGCGGGTAAGGAGGTCTCCTTCACGCACCGCGGTCTCGAAGACGCCCAGGAAGAAGCTGTCTGCGGAGACCGTGCGTTCGCCCTCCGTTGAGCGAATGGTCATCAACGCGCCGAGTGCAACCACAAGTGGCGGCAGGTGATTCGTCGGATCGTTGACACAGATGTTGCCCCCGATTGTTCCACGGTTCCGCACCTGCACATCTGCGACCGTCTTTGCCACCTCAGCGATGATCGGACGGGCGACCTCGACTTCAGAAGAGGTGACGAGCCGACTGAGCGTCACCATGGCGCCCACCTCGAGCATCGAGTTGTCTGCCGAGAATCCAACCGTTTGCAACTCGTCGATCCCAGCGAGATCGACAAGCACGTCGGGCGAGGCAGCCCGTTGCTTCATGACGTTGATGAGCGTCTGTCCACCGGCGAGGGCACGTGCCCCCTCATGCTCGCCGAGGAGACGGACCGCCTCAGCAAGCGTGGACGGGCGCGCGTAGTCGACTTCTCGTAGCAGCATTGCGCGAGTCTACGCGACCGGTTCGGTGACATGTCAAGGGCGAACCGCGGTGTAGAGTCGCGCGCATGGCGCGGTACGACGCGGTATTCGTGGGCTCGGGCGTAAATGCGCTCGTGGGCGCGGCCCTCCTCGCACGTGAAGGTTGGAGCGTCGCCGTCCTCGAGCGGTCCGACCGACTCGGCGGCGCGATCTACACCGTGCCGGACTACACGCTCCCCGGCTTCACCCACGAGGTCTTCAGTGCGTGGCACCCGCTCTTCGCCGGCTCAGCTGCGTACGGCGAGCTTGGCGACGAGCTCACCCGCCGCGGCCTCACGTATGTGAACACCGAACTTCCGACGGCCACCGCCTTCCCCGACGGCGCTGCGATGTTCCTTGGCACGAGCATGGAGGCGAACGTCTCCGAGTTCGACCGCCATCACCCAGGTGACGGCGCCGCCTGGCAGCGGCAGTTCGAGTCGTTCATGGCAAACGCCGACCTCAGCTTCGGCGTTCTCGGCACCGAGCTCTGGTCGACCGCGGGCTTCTCGCTCGGCAGCTCGATGCTCCGTCGGTTTGGGCGCCGCGGACTCCTTGCCTACGCCGGAAGCGCGCTCTCCACCTGTCGCGACTGGACGACCTCAACGTTCGAATCCGACCACGCGCGTGGGCTCCTCGCGCCGTGGGTACTCCACACGGGACTCGGCCCAGACAACGCCGTCTCCGGATTCATGACTCAGGTGATCGCCTGCGCGCTGCAGCTCGGCGGAATGCCGGTTCCGATCGGTGGTGGTGTGAAGCTCGTCGACGCGCTCGCGGGCATTGTCACCGACGCCGGGGGCGTGGTGCGGACAAGAACCCACGTTGAGCGTGTCGTGGTGGCGGGAGGCAGGGCCGTCGGGGTGCGATTGGCAGACGGGGAGTCGGTCGGCGCCGCACGCGCAGTGGTCGCTGGGGTCACGCCAACCCAGCTGTACGGATCGCTCCTGGGCGCCGGGGACATCGGCGAGGACACGCGAACGGCTGCGGCGGGATTCCGCTACGGCCGCGCAGGGATGCAGATCCACATCGCAATGGACGAACCACCGCGTTGGAGCGGTCCGGACGCCGAACGACTGGCCCGTACCGCGATGGTTCACATCACCCCCGGTCTTGACGGTGTCTCGCGCGCCGTCAATGAGGCCGAGCGGGGACTGCTGCCGGCCGAGGCGACCATCGTCGTCGGGCAGCCATGTGCGGTCGACCCATCGCGTGCGCCGGAGGGAAAGTGGATTCTCTGGCTCCAACTCCAGGAACTCCCGGCGGGAGAGGTCAAAGGCGATGCAGCGAGCGAGCTCGATATCGGCAACGGGACGTGGACCGAGGAGCTCCGCGAGGCCTACGCCGATCGGATCTGCGACCGCCTCTCAGCGTCGCTCACCAACCTCGGCCCAGCAACACTCAGACGCATCGTTCTCTCCCCCGTCGACATCGAGGCACTCAACTGCAACCTCGTCGCAGGAGACATCTACAGCGGCTCCTGCGCACTCGACCAGAACCTCCTTTGGCGTCCGCTCGGCTCGCTGCCCGGCCACGCCACCACCGTTGACGCCTTATGGCACATCGGGGCCAGCACCCATCCCGGTCCAGGCCTGGGAGCGGGGTCCGGGTACCTCGTTGCGAAAGAACTCACCAAACCGCCACTCGGCCGGCGCCTGCTTGCAAAACTTCCAGGACGCTCATGAGACGGTCGCTTTCGGAGATCTCCACCCCCCACACCTCCTTCGAGGAGGACGTCGTCGCGTACGCGACTGCAGGCTTCGAGGGAATCGGGATCTGGGAGCACAAGCTCCCTAGCGATGACAGGGCCAACATCGCCTTGCTCCTCGAGCACGGTCTCGGAGTTGCGATCTGCGTCCCCACGATCCCGTCCATTCTCCCGCTCGCGATTCCCGGCATGAGAGGGCCACTCGATCCCGCAGAGCGCATCGAGTCGATCTGCGTCTCGATCAGACGGCTCGCGCAGTACGCACCCGAGGCGATTGCATGCCTCACCGGCCCACTGGGAGAGCTACCGGAGGACGAGGCGCGACGAATCGTCAACGACGGTCTCCTCCACGCCGCCGCAGCGGCGCGGGTTGCCGACGTCCGCCTCGGCTTCGAGCCGGTGCATCGCATCGATCGTGACGTCGCAAGCTTCGTCAACTCGATCGAGGACGCTGTCGCCGTCCTCTCGAAGGCAGGCCTCGACGACGTAGGCCTCCTGCTCGACACGTACCACGTCTGGGATGACCCCGCGGTGTGGGACTTCATCGCTCGGGCGTCGTACAGGATCGCCGGTGTGCACGTCTCCGACTGGCCGACGGATCCCAACCAGGGCGGCAGAGAGCTTCCCGGGTTGGGGCGCTCTCGGACCAAGGAGCTCGTCGATGCGCTTGCGCTGTCCGGGTGGGACGGTTACCTCGACGTCGAGATATTCTCGGAGCCGGAGGGGTTCTGGTCGCTCGATGTTGACGAGGCTGCGCGCCAGGCGCACGCCGCGGTCGCAGCGCTCGCTGACTGAGGAGCAGCGTGTCGTCTGCGACTCCTGCTCATCGCCGAGGCCGCAGGGCTGGAGCGCTGGAAACGTCTCAGACGGAGCCGTAGAGGCGCAAGATCACCGTGACGTAGCGCTTGGTGTCGTCGAACAACCCCCGGTCACGAACGGCTCTCGCACCCTGGTAGTAGCCAGCCAGGGCGAGCCGCGTGTTTCCGTCGAACTCGTCGAGGAGCCACCGCAGATATCTCACGCCCGCACGCACGTTCCCTTCATACGTCCGAGGAGTCTTCTCTCCAATCAGCTCGTCAAGCCAGACCCAGGTCCCGGGAAGCAGCTGCATCACGCCGACCGCACCGACGCTCGAGACTACGTGCTGCTGGAAACCCGACTCCATCCAGGCGACCGCCCGAGAGAGCTTTGGGTCGACGCGGTATGCCCCAGACCAGTGATCGAGCGCCATGCGAACTTCGTCGCGTGACACAGGCGAACGTGTCGTCCCCGCCGCAACAACGGCTCCGACCGGGAGGCGCAGCCGCTGGCCGGGAACGATGATCGCGGAGAGCTTCAGCTTGTTCGTTTGAGCCAACTGGAGCGGGCTCACGCGGTAGGCCTGACCGATCGAGAAAAAACTCTCACCGTCCCCCACGACGTGCACAGCAGCAACGACAGGCTTCGTCGTTGGAACAGTCGGCCTACCGGCTAGCGCTCGGTAGGTCGCGCGACCGGCGATCCCGTCCGGGTCGAGACCCTGCGCTCGCTGGAACCGCCGCAGCGCGGCGAGCGTGGCCCGGTTGAAGCGGCCGTCGAGTTGGGCACGTGGGAGCCCGAAACGGAGGAGCTGAAACTCAAGCGCGGAGACATCCCAACCCGAGGTCCCAACAGTGAGCTGGCGCTGCCCAAGCAACGGCTTCCCGAGAGCGCCCAAGGCCCTTCGAGTCGCAGGACCGACGCACGCCTCCTTGCGGACGCCGTGACGCGCACGGAACGACTGCAGACCTGATGCCGTCAACGGCCCTTCGACGCCATCGATCGGCGCCGGGTAGACGCCGTGATGACGGAGCGCAACCTGGAGCGCAGCAACGCTCGGCGTTGGGCCTTGAGCGCCCCGAGCAGGAGCGGGTGAAGCGAAGAGGAACGCGCACAAGACGCCGAAGAGGACGACAACGGGACGCATACTCCCCCTATCGGCACGAAACGTCACTCACATGAGGGACGTTTCCCGACCCTGTTCCTGCCGAAGGCGCGAGCTTCGAAGACGAGAACTCCCCGGGTTGGACTCGAACCAACAACCCTCCGGTTAACAGCCGGATGCTCTGCCAATTGAGCTACCGGGGAATGCGGGGCCGAAGTGTACCGGGAGGCCAGCGCCACCCATGACCTCCTAGATGGACCCGGTTCACGTCGTCCGCGGCTCTAGAGCCTAAATCTCGGCGAGCGCCTGCTGGAGCTTGACGAGATGAGCCTGGAGCTCCGTCACCTTCACGAGGTCCGCATCCTGTAGCTCCCGCCGGAGCTTTCGCTCGCGCAACCGCAGCAGGAGCTGCTTCCCAGTACGTTCGTCGATCGCATCGCGATCGACGCGCGCGGAGAGCTCGGCCCGTAGCGCGACGAGCTCCTCATCGTTACCGATGGTCATTGCCACCAGCTCGTCCCGCAACCGACGGTGAAGTGGGTCGGAGAAATGATCGGGCGATAGCGCGGTGAGTGCCTCGAGAAGCTCTGGGTAGCGAGTCACCGCCGCAAGTGCGTCTCGTTCGGTTCGCAGACCCGCTTCGAGGACGCGCGGCAACTCGACCGGACGTGCCGGACGCGCAGGCCCGCGGGCAGAGGAGATTCCTGCGAGCGTCTCTCGCGGTAGCTCTAGGCGGTCCGCGACCAGACGAAGAGCATCCTGCCGCTGGGGGGAGTCCTCGGCCCCTTCGAGCAGCTCGCGCGCTCGCAGATACGCCTGGTTCCGATCGACGGCCCGGTCGAGCTCGATGCGCACGCGGTAGTGAAGGTAACTCTCGGCGCCACCAAGCCGTTCCGCGAACCCGTCCGGCGCATCTGCAGGATCCTGCCCCGCTGGGAGCGTGACGATTTGAACATCAAAGCCCTTGGCAATCGCAAGCTCCATCCCGCGTAGCGTCGCGTCCTGCCCGGCAGCGTCCGAGTCGAAGCACAGGAAGAGCCGCTTCGTCAGGCGCCATAGCTCGTCGAGTTGATGCTGCGTAAGCGCGGTACCCATGGAGGCGACCACAGGCTCGAACCCGGCCTGGCGCAACGCGATCACATCGGTGTTGCCCTCGACCACAACGGCCCGCTCCTGCTTTGCGATAGCGGGACGGGCGAGGTGAAGCCCGTAGAGAACGTTCCCTTTCTTGAAGAGCGGACCCTCGGGTGTGTTCACGTACTTGCCCCGCAGTGGATCGTTCTCGCGCAGCTTGCGCGCCTGGAACCCGATGACCCGGCCACGGGCATCTGCGAGCGGGAACATCAGCCTGAACGGGAAGTAGTCATTTCCTCGGGCGTTCGCGAGCCCTGCCGCCTTCGCCTCATCAAGCGTGAAGCCGCGCTCGAGGGCCTTCGCGACGACGCCGTGGCCAGGCGCCAGTCCTAGTTGGAACGTGCGCGCGATCGCCTCGTGAAGCCCTCTGCTCTCGAGATACTCGCGCACAGGCTTTCCGGTCTCGCCATCCCAGAGCATCCGTTCGAAATATGTCGTCGCCTGCTCGAGAAGCCGGTACGACCGCTCGCGTCGCTCGCGCGCCTTCTCGGCCTCGGGCGAGGTCTCCTCGTACTCGAGCGTGACGCGGAACCGGTCGGCGAGCCACTCGATGGCGCCTACGAAGTCAAGGCTCTCGATCTCCTGGACGAAACGAACGACGTCGCCGCCCTTCCCGCACCCGAAACAGTGGTATCCGCGGTCGGGGCTGACCGAGAAGCTTGGTGTGCGCTCGTCGTGGAACGGGCACCGTCCAACGTAGCGACCTCCCTGCTTCTTGAGGGAGGTACGGAGCGAGATGACGTCCACGATGTCTGCGGCTCGCTTGACCGCCTCGACCGACGTGTCCTTGATCCGCGCCACGCTCCGACCTTACAACGCTGCGGCGTACGCGAGTGCGAATCGGTCGGTCATCCCCGCGAGATAGTCGACCACCCGATCGGCGAGCTCACCCTCGCCTGGCGGCAACCGCTCGGGCTCACCGACGAGTACCGCGAAGATAGCCTCGACCGTCTCGCGAGCCTTGCGATGCTCTGGCTCGACGTGCTGCCCGAGGTAGACGCGGTCGAACATGAACGCACGCAGGGAAAGCATTGCCTCGCCCACGTCGTCGCTCTGGCTGATCTCGCCCGTCTCTCCCGAGGTCTCGACGATGTCGTGAACCAGCCGATCAATCCGTTCCGAGCCCGTGGGGCCTAGGAGCCTGATCTCGTCCGTCGGCAGGTCGGCAGCCTCGAGGATGCCGTAGCGGATCGCATCGTCGATGTCGTGATTGATGTAGGCGACCCGATCGACGAGACGGACGATGCCCCCTTCAAGCGTCTTCGGATCCTGCACACCGGTATGCGTGAGAATCCCGTCGCAGACCTCGTGCGTGAGGTTCAGACGGCACGCGATCCTGTGCGACTGCTCGTTGTGCTGAAACCGCCTCCCAAAGCGCGCGCTCACCGCATCGTCGAGCGCCTGCTCACCCGCGTGCCCAAACGGTGTGTGCCCCGTGTCGTGACCAAGCCCGATCGCCTCGACGAGATCCTCGTTCAACCGGAGCGCTCTCGCGACGACTCTCGAGATCGCCGTCGTCTCAAGCGTGTGGGTCATCCGTGTTCTGTAGTGATCGCCTTCCGGGTCGATGAAGACCTGCGTCTTCCCCTTGAGGCGACGGAAGGGCTTCGAGTGAACGAGCCGATCGCGATCACGCTGGAACGGCGTGCGCACCCCACACGGCTCCTCAGGTGTCGCGCGCCCACGGGTTTCGAATGACCGGATTGCGAACGGCGAAAGCCAGGCAGCTTCATGCTCTTTCCAGATCACTTCGAACCCAGCGGTGCGCGTATCCACGCCTTCAGGGTAGATGCGGCCTCGGTCGCGCTACAACGAGCGCGATTGGCCGCCGTCGATCGCTACGCACGCACCGATCACCCACGACGCGCGTGGCGAGACCAGAAACGTGACAACGTCGGCGACCTCCTCCGCAGTTCCGAAGCGTCCCGCCGGGATCTCCCGCTCGACGAACGCCGCCATTCCCTCCGGATCTGCAACAACGCGCCTGTCCCAGCTCCCCCCTGGGTGCCTGATGCACCCAGGCGCAACGCTGAAGACACGGATCCCCTCGGGAGCCAACTCGCGCGCCATCGCACTTGCGAGGTTGTGTTCGGCACCCTTCGCGACGTTGTAGCCAAGAGGCCCACCAGCCTCGCGCCCCCAGATCGACCCAACGAACCCGATAACGCCGCCGCCGCGCCCGCGCATTGCGGGAAGCGCGGCCTTCGCGACGTTGAAACCCGAAACCACGTTGAGCTCCAGAAGCTGCGAAAGATCGGTTCCCTCGGTTTCAGCAAGCGTCCGCGGTCCCGAGCCGCCGACGTTGTTGACGACGATGTCCACCCCGCCGAACCGCTCGACCGCGGTGGTCACGACCGTTGTCGCGCCCTCGACGGTGGTCACGTCTGCGACCACACCCGTTGCAGCGCCGAGACGTGATGCCTCGTCCACTGCGACCTCCAGGTCATCCGCACCACGCGCGGCGAGCACCACCGACACGCCTTCAGCCGTGAGCGCGAGCGCAATAGCGCGACCGATCCCGCGACTTGAGCCGGTGACGACAGCGACCTTGTCTGCAAGTCGAAGATCCACGGCGAGCCAGTATAGGAGCCCGGGGCCAGGAGGTAGCTTGAAGACGAATGGCCACAACCCTGCACGTCGTTCGGCACGGCGAGACAGATTGGAACCGGGACCGTCGGGTCCAGGGGCACACCGATATCCCGCTCAACGACGAAGGGCGACGCCAAGCCAGGGTAGTCGCAGCCCAGCTGGCCGTCACGTCATTCGAGGCCGCCTATGCCAGCGACCTCACGCGCGCCTTCGAGACCGCCACCATCATCGTCGGGACACGCCCCCTCTCGATCGCGTCCTGCCCGTCCCTCCGCGAGAAGCACTTCGGCACCTGGGAGGGTCTCACGGATGCCGAGGTCCGCGAGCGGTTCCCACATTCGGTCAACGGTGCCTGGGGTGACGGTGAGAGCGCGGAGGAGATGAGTGCGCGCGTTGTCGACGCGGTCGTTCAAATCGCCACCTCTCATGACGGATGCAACGTGCTCGTCGTCGCCCACGGAGGCCCGATTCGCGCCCTCCATCGCTGGGCGGGTGACGAGCCCCCATACATCGCGAACTGCGCCGTGACGGCCTTCACCTTCAGCGAAGGCCGGTTCAGGCCGGTCTAGCCCCAATGTCAGCCGACACGCGACCGATCTCCCGGCACGGCTACACTGCCGCCGCGCGTGGAGGACTACACGAACAAGTACAAAGGGGAGCAGGTCGAGCTTGCGCTCTTCGGCGGCGAGTACCAGGAGGGCGTCCTGACCGCCTATTGCTCGATCGAAGACGTCCCCCACGTGGAACTCAACGGGCACATTCTGGTGCCGCTCCAGAACGTCGCGTCGCTGCACTGCTCGAGCCGCTGTGACGCACCCGAGCCGGACTGGCCACCACGAGGCCTGGATGACGTCGACCGCGGCCCGGCCGACGACGAAGACGACGATCTGTAGTTGAGATGCGCCTGGCTGTCGCGGGAAACATCGCGAAAGCCTGGCTGCTCGTCGGGCTTCTGGCCGCAGGGTTCGCGGCCCTCGGGTGGGTGATCGGTGACTCCCGTGGGGCGACGCTGTTTGGCTTCTGCTCACTTCTCGCAGCCGTTTGCGCATACGCATACTGCGATCGCGCGATCCTCGGCGCGCTGGGGGCGCACACGATGGCACTTGCGGAGAACCCACTGCTTGCTTCGACTGTCGATCGCCTTTCGGCACAACTCCGTATCCCACCGCCCTCACTTGCGGTGATCCGAGACGGCTTCCCTCGGTGCTTCGTCGTGGGACGAGGCCCGGGGAGCGCCACGCTGGCGTTCAGCACCGGCCTTGTCGGGGCACTGTCGCCGGCCGAGCTCGAGGCCGTTCTCGCTCACGAGCTCACCCATATCCGCAACCGCGACGTGTTGACACAGACATTCGCAGTGTTCCTCTCGTCGACGCTACTGGAGCTGTCACGCGTCGGCGGATGGTTCTCACGTGCGCTCATGGCGCTCATCGCCCCGATCGCCGCTGCGTTCACGCATCTCCTCCTGTCGCCAAAACGCGAGCTCGCCGCCGATCGAATCGCAGCCTCACTCACCGATCCCGACGACCTGGCAGAGGCTCTGCTCCGACTGGATCACGCGAGCGAGCTCGTCTCGTTCACCGGCTCGCCGACGACCGAGCCGCTGTACCCGGTAAGCCCTTTTGACGAGAGTGACCGGATCACGCGCATGTTCGCAACCCACCCGCCTCTCGAAGATCGGGTCGCAAAGCTGCGGGCGCTCTCAACGGTCTAGCGGCGTTCGATACGGTTCGTACCCCCAGTGAAATCTTGAGGAGCGCATGCCTACCATCACCGCAAACGGACTCGACCTCGCATACCAGATCGACGGCGAAGGGCCTGAGACCCTTGTGCTGGTCAACGGCCTTGCCGACACGAAGGAATCGTGGGAGGCGCAGCTTCCGGCCTTTGCGGAGCGCTACCGCGTCGTAAGCTACGACAATCGTGGTGTCGGGGAGACAACCGCGACAGCGGGTCCGTACACCACGCAGCAGATGGCCGATGACCTGGCTGCACTCGTTGACGGTATCGGCCTCGATCGATTCCACCTGCTCGGGGTGTCGATGGGCGGCATGATCGCGCAGGAGTACGCCATCGCGCACACCGACCGGCTGCTCTCCGCGTCGTTCTGCTGCACGTACTCCTACCCCGGTCCGTTCTGTCTTCGGATGTTCTCCTGTTGGCGCGACCTCGTGCCGCAGCTCGGCGTCGGCTTCACCCAACGGGAGGTCATTCTCTGGGCCTTCACCACCGACTTCTTCGAGAACCATGAGGCCACCGTCGAAGAGATCGAAGCATTGATGGCAGCAAACCCGCAGTCGCCGGAAGGCTATCTCGCACAGCTGCACTCGATCGAGGCACACGATGCGCGGGGCCGACTGGGAGCCGTTACGTGCCCGACGATGACACTTGTCGGGCGCGAGGACATCCTGATCTACCCCAAGCTTTCGAAGCGACTCCACGAGGAGCTTCCGGCCTCGACATGGGTCGAGGTGCCCGGAGGACACGCGTGCATCTGGGAGTTCCCCGACGAGTTCAACCAGGCGGTGCTGGAATTTCTCGAGCGCGTCTAAAGCGACGCTTCAGTAGATCATCGAACTCCGAGAGCCCCATCAGGCCGTTCGGACGCCGATAGAGCACGGCCAGAATCATGACGGCAACGGTGATCTGGGTGATCCCCGGCACCCCTATCTGATCCTCGAACCGACGCATGACCTCGAACACGACCGTCACCGTGACGGCTCCGACGACAGCGCCGGAGGCAGAGCCAAGCCCGCCGACCACAAGCATCGCGAGCAGGTTGAAGGTCTGAGCGAAGAAGAACTGGCGAGGACCGAAGGCGATGTTGTACTGCGCCCATAGCGCTCCGCCAGACCCCATGATCGCACCCGAGAGCGTCCAGGCCCACCAACGGAGTCGTACGACGTTCGCGCCAAGCGCCTCGGCGGCAAGCGAGTCGGTGCGACTCGCGCGCAGCTTTAACCCGGTGCTCGACTCGCGGAACGCGCGACACACCGCGATTGCGATGATCGCGAAGATGAGTGCTGACCACACCGTGGTTGAGCGCGGAATGCCGAAGAGCCCGGTGGCGCCGCGCGTCACACCCTCCCAGTTGTCGAATACGACGAAGAAGATCACGAGGATCCCGATCGTGGCCATCGCCATCGCGCCCTCCTCCATGCGCGTGAGGGCGACGCCGATCACGGCGGCCACGAAGCCACCGACGAGTCCACCGAGCAATACAGCCACAACGAACGGGGCGGTGTTGTCGGCGATGAACCCCGGGAGCGAAGGGGCAAGGTCCTCCTTGATCGTCGGCGGGATGGTGAGCAGCGCAGCTACGTAGGCGCCCACCCCCATGAAGCCGACGTGTCCGAAACTCACGATGCCGGAGTTCCCGGAGAACGACTGAATTGCGAGAACGAGCACGAGGGCGATCATGAAGTTGACGATCACCCGGAGGTCAGCCGGGCTCGCAAGCGTGTTGCCAAGCAGTGCGAGAATTGCCAGGGGCACCGCGAAAACCACCGTCCCCTCGAACGTCCTCCGCCAGAGCACGGGCATCAGCGGGCCTCACTCTTCCGCGAGAGGAGCCCTTCCGGCTTGAAGTAGAGGATCGCCACGACGATCAGGAGCGAGAACGCATCACGGAAGGGAAGCACCTCGTTGGGGAGCGTCGCATCGAGCGTGACCTCGATCGCTGCCAGAACGAATCCACCTAGGACGGCTCCACTTAACGAGCCCAGCCCGCCAATGACGCTCGCAATGAACGCCTTGAGCACGGGAACGAAGCCCATCGCGGGCTCCACCGTGCCGCGACGCGCGAGTATGAAGATGGCCGCGATACCCGCAAGCGACCCCGAGATCGCGAATGCCGTTGCGATCACGCGATTCGCAGGGATGCCCATCAGGCGGGTCACCTGAAAGTCCTGTGAGGCAGCGAGCATCCCGAGGCCCTGCGTCGAACGACGCAGAAACAACGTCAGCACACCAAGCGCCCCAAGACAGGCGATGGTCGTCAACACCTGGAGCCACCCGATGGTGAAGCTGCCGACATGAATCGCCTCGTTGAAGACGTCGGGAAGCCTGACGCCCTGCTGCCTTGGTGAGACAGCGGCGAGAAAGATGTTCTGGAGAATCACGCTGATGGCAAAACTCGAGAAGAGCAGCGTGAGAAAGCTTGCACCGCGGAGGGGACGGAACGCCACCCGTTCCATCAGGACGGCTGCAACGGCTGCTGCAGCAATCGCGGACGGAACCTGGACTGCGAACGGCAATCCCTGTTCGTTTTCGAGATACATCGTGTACGCGGCGACGGTCACAAGCTCGCCGTGCGCGAAGTTGACCAGGCCGAGAATCGAGAACACCATGGCGAGGCCAAGGGCCAGCAATGCGTACGTCGAGCCGAGGCTGAGCGCGTTGATCAGCTGCTGGATTGCTTCCTGGGCAGACATCGCTAAGAAACCCCGATCCCCAGGTAGGCCCGCTCAATCTCGGCGGACGCCCGCAGCTCCGCGGCTGGCCCCTCCCGGTCGACCTCACCGTTGACGAGAACGTACGCGCGATCAGACACCTCAAGGGCGCGATGCACGTTCTGCTCGACGAGAAGCACCGTCGTCCCCTCGTCACGCAGGCGCACGACCAGCTCGAAGATCTGGTCGACGAGAATCGGCGCAAGGCCGAGTGATGGCTCGTCGAGCAGCAGTAGTTGAGGTGACGCCATCAACGAGCGGCCGATTGCCAGCATCTGTTGCTGACCTCCGGACAGTGTCCCGGCCAGCTGGTGCGACCGCTCCCGGAGAACGGGGAACAGCGTGAACACACGCTCGCGGACCACGTCAACGGCTGCACGGTTCGGTTGCGGGACACCGCCGAGCCGGAGATTGTCAGCAACAGATAGCCGCGGGAACACGCGCCGCCCTTCGGGCGTCAAGGCAAGCCCGCGGTGAACGATCTTCTCCGCGGGGAGGCGCTGAAGCTCCTCCCCGCGGAAGATGACCTGACCTGATGCAACCGGAACCAGGCCGGCGACAGCGTTCAAGAAGCTTGATTTGCCGGCGCCGTTCGCGCCGAGCAGGGCGACGATCTCGCCCTGCTCGACGTGAAGCGAGACTCCTCGAACCGCCACGATGGGGCCGTAGCGGACGACAAGGCTCTCGACCTGGAGTACCACGCCTGCTAGCCCGCCGGCGCGATGTAGCTGGGTGTGATCTTCTCGAGCAACGTGAACTCCGTGCCCTTCATCAGGACGAGAGTGACTTCCTTGTCCGGCATCCGGGTCTCGGCGTTCATGCTTGTCGTCCCTGTCAGGAGCGGCAGATCCGTCAACGCTAGGACGGCCTCGAGCAACGCATCAGCCTCCGTGGAACCCGCTGCCTTAGCGGCTTCGACGAACGCGTAGACGTTGTCGCGACCGATGGCTTCGAACGTGTTCGACTCGGGCGGATCACCCTTCCACTCCGTGTAGGCGGCGATGAAGTCCTCGATCGGATCACCCGGAGAGTTGAAGCCGTGGGTCGAGTAGACCGTGCCATCGACGGCGCTACCACCGGAGTCGACGAACAAGGAGCTGTCGTTCCCGTCCGTCGAGATGAACGGTGCCTCGACTCCCGCCGAGCGGAGTTGCTTGAGGAACGCACCCGAATCAGGTACGAAGATCGGCGAGAAGATCACGTCGGGAGCCGGGCTTGCGTTCTGGATCTTTGTGACCGCAGGACCGAACTCCGTCTGACCAATCTTGAACGTGTCTTCACCGACGACCTCACCACCGCAGATCTCGGCGAACGCATCTGCGAAGAAGCCGGTCATGTCCTTGGTGTAGGGGATCTCTGGCGAACCAAGCATGTACACGCTCTTGTATCCCTTGTCGCAGGCGTGCTCCGCACCAGCTGAGGCCTGCTGGTTGTCGCCGAACACGAACGCGAACGTCCGCTCGCCGCCATCACGCACGATTGACGGGGCGGTGTTGCCGCCGACACTGATGATGCCGCCAGCCTCTGAAACGAGCTGTGCAACTGCCGGCCCGGCGTCGGCTGTGGTCATCACCTGAATGGTGACCTCCTCATCGAGCAACTCCTGCGCCGTCGTCAGCGTCTGGGTCTGATCGCCCTTGTTGTCCTTCGAAACGATCTCGACTGTCACGTCACCGCCAGCGGCGTTGATCTCCTGCGCGGCGAACTCCATACCGTTCAGAAGCGGCACGTCATACGCGGCGTACGCTCCAGATAGCGCGGCCGAGAAGCCGATGCGGAGCGTGAGCTTCTCTCCATCGCCCCCACTTGCACTCTCGTCGCCGCCACAGCCTGCGGCAACGACCGCGAGGGCGAGCGTGACGGCTGCGCCCAACACGACGATAGGACGTCGTTTCATCCCACTTCCTCCTTGATGGTGGTCGAAAGCGCAGGCCAGTGACCAGCCCGCGACCCAATGGACAGGCAGCTCATCCGAGCGACCCGGCGAACTCACAGACAACAGCGTTGAATCGTTCGGTCTCCTCGAGGAACGGACAGTGCGAACTCTCCTCGAACATCACGAGTCGGGCGTTCGGGAGTCGGTCTACGAGGTAGGCACCAGCTTCGTGGGTGATCAGCTTCTCGTCGGCGCCGATCGCAACAAGTGTCGGCACCGTGACAGCGGCAAGCTCCTCGCGATAGTCCCGCAGCGTCTGGTCGAGCAAGATCGAACTGGCAGTCCCGGCAGGTGGCAGCGCCATCTCGGCTGCCATCCAGGCAACGTCCTCGGCCGACTGCTCCTCCTTGAACATCAGCGGAATGAAATGCTCGATCAATTCCGCCCGCCCACTTTGCACCCCCTCGTTGAGATCACGCAGCATCTCCGGGCCGATCATCCCGTGCGGCCAACCATCCCAGGCGAAGTCGGATGCGGCTTCGTCGACCACCACCGTTCCGGCAAGCCGGTCGCAGCCGAACTGCTTGACGTACTCCCAGATCACGAATGCACCCATGCTCCAACCGACGAGCACCACGTCTTGGAGCTCGAGCTTCTCGAGGAATGCGTGGACATCAGCCGCATACTCGGGCACCGTGTGGCCGGCATCCGGCTTTGCCGACCGTCCGTGCCCTCGGAAATCAAGAGTTATCGCGCGACACTGCTCGCCTACCGGTCCGAGTTGCTTCTCGAAGAAGCGACCGCTCATCCAGACGCCATGCAAAAAGACAACCGGGCGGCCTTCGCCGCTCTCTTCATAGTGGAACTCGATATCTCTAACCGTGATCGTGGCCATCAGTCAACGTTCCCTTTCGTCTCGCTCGCGTGCTCGACGGCCGCCGCCGCCGAGGTACCGAGGTACGCTTCGATCACAGTCGGATCGCGACGAACCGCTTCCGGCGTACCCTCGCAGATCGTCCTCCCCTCACTGAGGACGTGGATCCTCTCACAGAGGCGCATGATCAGCCTGAGGTCGTGATCGACGATGAGGACCGCGCAGCCCTCGTCGTCACGGACAGCGCGAATCGTCTTCAGGAGATCGTCCGATTCGGTCTCATTCATGCCGGCGGCGGGCTCATCGAGGAGGAGGAACCGGGGCTCGCCCGCGAGCGCGCGGGCGATCTCGACACGTCGCTGCTGTCCGTAGGCCAACGTGGCCGCGAGCCGATCCGCCACATCGGTGAGGCCAAGCCGCTCGAGCAGTGCCGGCACCTTGTCGGTGCTCTTCTCTTTCGCTACCGCTCCGACCTCGACGTTCTCCTGCACCGTCATCTCAGTGAAGAGACGGATCTGCTGGAACGTTCGCCCTACTCCACGCTTGGCGAGTACGTGCGGCCGCTGACCCGTTGCGTCGACCCCGTCAACGACGACGGAGCCCTCGGTCGGCCGCATCACACCGCTCGCGACGTTGAGCAGCGTGGTCTTACCGCTGCCGTTCGGGCCGATCAGGCCGACGATCTCACCCTCGCGCACCTCAACGGAGACGCCGTCGAGGGCGCGCAGACCGCGGAACTGCTTCACCACCTCGGACAACGCCAGCACTTCGGTGATCCTCTCACAAGCGGGACAGGCGGACGCGCCACAGATTGCTGGGAAGTGCATCGTGAACGAGGCAAGCGCTCATCGGGTTGCAGCGGGTACGAGCACGCGAGCCGGAGTCAGCCGTCCCCATGAGCGGCTAGCTTGCTCGCATCGCTACAGCGCCGCGCGCCCGGTTGGCCTGAACAGGCCTGGCGGCACGTTCGACGACAGTGACGTACTGCGCCTTGCCCTCTGTGAGGTGCGCGGCCACGAGTTCCTCCGCCTCATCGGCCCTCCCTGCCTCAATTGCCTCCGCAATCGGACGATGTCCATGCGCAAAGTCGCGCTCGGCGGTGGGCAGGTCTGACCACGTCAAGCGCTCCCAGGCTGCGTCCGCCCAGCGAAAGAACTCGGTGCGCGATTGCGCGACGGCTTCCAACAGCAAGCCGTTATGGCTTGCCTCTGCGATTGCGAAATGAAAGCGGGAGTCGAGTGCCCGAAAGCTCCTGATGCTGTCCGGCTCTCCCTCGCACAGTCCTCGAATGGCCCAGCGCTCCCGTCGATGCGCCCGCTCCGCCGCGAACCGCGCGGCGAGCGGCTCGACCCCTAGGCGAAAGTCGAAGTTCTCACGGACATCGTCGAGCAATTGCTCCGTTACCTCGACCCCGCCCCGCGGCCGCTCATGGTCATCGAGAACATAGGTGCCTCCAGATCGGCCGCGCTGCGTCGACACAAGTCCTTCCAACGCAAGCAAGCGCAACGCCTGACGAATCGTCTGACGGCCGACAGCGAGACGGACTGCGAGGTCACGTTCCGTAGGGACCCTGTCGCCAGGTACGAACTCCCCGAGCGCGACACAACGGCGGATGCAGTCGGCGACAGCCACATGGGCGGCATTGCTATGGATCTGAAGCTGCTCCATTTACGATCGACGGCGCGAGCCTACACCATGGTCTCAAGCCTTGTTGAGCACGCTGTTTGACACCCCTTGATCGGGGTGCATAGAGTGCTGCTCGCTCGATGTTCTTTGGGGCACAGTCGGTTCCAATTGGGGGCGAGGAGCATGCGAGAGAAGAGGGCAAGGCAAGGATGAGCGGTCGTGCGCGTGTCATCGGAGACCACCTGTCCTCCCGGATCCGCGCATGGTCGGAGACACGTCCCACCGCCTCTCGCCGTCTCCCGCGCGTGACCGTTATAGAATCGCCACGGTGACGGCCCAGGAGCTTGTTGACGCCGGGGTTCGCCTCGTTGCGCTCGTCCTCATTGACAACGCCGGGATCGCCCGCATGAAGTGCGTGCCGATCGAGCGACTTGAACGCGCCGCGGAAAGCGGCATCGGTTGGTCAACGGTGTCGGGGCTGTACCTCCCAGACGATTCGTTCGCTAAGGATCCTTCGATCTACAGCCCAACCGGTGACGTGCGCTTGCGGGCCGACCTCGCGTCCGCTGCACCACTCGGTTGCTCTCCTGGCTGGGGCTGGGCACCGGTTGACCAATACGAGCAGTCCGGCGAACCGTGGGCGGGGTGTCAGCGGGCGTTCCTCCGCCGAATGGTCTCGAGGGCAACCGAGCGGGGCATCGACCTCAAGGCCGCCTGGGAGATCGAGTGGACGGTCGGCCTGGAACGGGGCGGGGATTTCGAGCCGCTCCATGCAGGCCCTGGATATGGCGCCGCCACCTTCGAGCGGACGGGCGACCTGATGCTCGCCCTTGTCGACGCGCTCAATGCAACGGGCATCTCGGTCGAACAGATCCATCCCGAGTATGCGAACGGGCAGATGGAGATCTCGCTCCCGCCCGGCGATCCGATCACAGCCTGTGACCATGCGATCCTCACGCGGCACGTGGTTCGGACGGTCGCCGCGCAGCACGGTTGGCGCGCCAGCTTCTCGCCGCGGGTAACCGCGGGATCGGTAGGCAACGGCGCGCACATCCATTGGAGCCCATGGGTCGATGGGCTCAACCAGTTCACCGGTGGCGACGGCCCTGAGGGTCTCCGCCCGCTTGGCGAAGCCTTTATCGCTGGCGTCCTCGACCATCTACCCGCGATGACAGCGCTCGGAGCGCCCACAGGACTCTCGTACCGCCGCCTCGCACCCTCACACTGGGCGGGCGTCTACACCTGCTGGGGCAACGACAATCGCGAGGCGGCTCTACGCCTGGAGGGAACCGGAGGTCAAGCCGCAGCCAGGTCGGCCAATGTCGAGTGGAAATCCGTCGATTGCACGGCCAATCCCTACCTCGTGCTTGGCGCAGTCATCGCCGCTGGGCTTGACGGTCTCGATCGTGAGCTCGAGCTACCTCCAGCGGT
This sequence comes from Actinomycetes bacterium, assembly GCA_031400835.1. Classification (GTDB taxonomy): domain Bacteria; phylum Actinomycetota; class Thermoleophilia; order Gaiellales; family Gaiellaceae; genus Gaiella. Next base: position 21,969 of record JANNQQ010000180.1, read on the forward strand.
GTCGGTCGATCCCGCCGATCTCACGGACGACGAACGGCGAGCCGCTGGTATCGAGCGCCTCCCACAGAGTCTCTCCGTCGCGGCGGCAGGTCTCTCCGGGTCGAGCATGCTCCGGGCCGCCCTTGGCGACTACCTCCACGACCGTGTCGCGGCAGTCGCTCGGGCCGAGGCCGTCGCCAGCGAGCCGCTCGACGAAGAGGCACTCGTGAAACGTTACCGGTGGAGGTTCTGATGGCGATCGACTTCTCGGATACCCCTGTGATCGACACCCATTGCCACCCCTGGAGAAACGACGAGCTCCTCTCCGCCGACCCACTCGGTTTCGAGAACCGGATCACGATGGTCGGGATGTGCCTCATCTCGTCCGGACTTGCCGATCCGGCGACCGAAAGTCACATCGGCCTCCTGACCGCGACGACGCCTCTGGCTCTCACCATGAGACGCCGGCTGTCGGAGTACCTTGGCTGCGCGTCGACACAATCTGCCGTCGCCGAGGCCCGGGCGGCAGCGTTCGGCAGTGATCCGTCGGGCTACTGCGCTCGGCTGTGTACCGACGCGAACATCGCCGGCCTGATCTACGACGAGGGGTATCCGCAGCCGACAATTCCACGTGCGGAGTTCGCGGCAACCTGTGGCGCACGCGTGCATCGTGTCGGAAGGATCGAGCCGTGGATTGCGGCTCTCACCACGCAGTCCGCGTCCTATGCCGAGCTCGAGGACGCGTTCGTCGCCGAGGTCGAACGAGCCGCGGACGATCCCCACCTGGTGGCGTTCAAGAGCGTCATCGCGTACCGGACCGGGCTCGATGTGGGGAATCCCACGCCTGAGGAGTGCGAACGCGGATTCCAGGCTTGGCGCGCGGACGGTTTCACCGAGAGCCGCGAGCACGCAAAGCCGGTGCGCGACGCGCTCCTACGGCGCACCTTCGAGGTTGCAAAGCAGCATGACCGCCCGATCCACATCCATTGCGGCGGTGGAGACCCCGCGATCGTTCTCGGACATGCGCGTCCACAGGATCTGTTCCCGCTGCTCTCCGAGTACGCCGATCAGCCGGTCGTGCTGATCCACTCGGGCTGGCCGTGGCTCGAGGAAGGTGCCTACGTCGCCTCGGTTCTTCCGCAGGTCTACCTTGACATGTCGATCACCGTGCCGTGGGCCAGCCTTGCGATCGACAGCAAGCTTGAGGTGCTGCTTGGCGCTGCACCGCCAGCGAAGGTGCTCTATGGCTCCGATGAGGCATCCGAACCGGAGGTGCTCTGGCTCTCCGCGCAGCTTGGCCGGGAAGCACTCGGTCGCGTGCTCACGACGGCGGTTGAGCGGCGGTGGCTCGATCAGAGTGAAGCGGTTGCGATTGGCGAGGGTGTGCTCGCCGGCAACGCGCGGCGGTTGCACGGGTTGCCGGCGGACTGATCAGCGGCGCCCGGCGCCCGTTTCGACGTTCCGCGTCAGACGCTGCCCCTTGCAACTGATCGTTGCAAAGTGCTGTTCGTCCGACGCCACGTGGTGTAAACATGCCGATCGCGCGCTGCGAGCAAGCCGCTTGCAACGATCTGTTGCAAGCGGCTCTTGGCGGTTGGCGTTGCGCTACGGCCGCAGAAGCGCTCGACGGCGATCGTGGTGGGGTTCGTAAACGAACGACAACGACGGCTGCGGCGCGGTCTTCACAATCGGACGGGGTCGCGGGGTAGGGGCTGACTGAAGTCAGGCCCGAACGGAGGGTTCTTT
>JANNQQ010000181.1:0-1505 GCA_031400835.1 Actinomycetes bacterium
CCCCCGCGGCCATGGAGACAGTGCGCATGAGCTACGAGGAACTGGACCGGGTGCGCGTCATCGAGCGCGTGATCGAGAAGCGGCTGACGCAGCGTGAGGCGGCGAGGATGTTGGGCCTGACGAGCCGGCAGGTGCGTCGGCTCGAGCGAGCCTACGCGCGGGACGGCGCCGGAAGCCTGGCGTCGAAGCATCGCGGCCGCCCGAGCAATCGGCGGCTGGCTTCGGAGCTGCGCCGGGAGGCGCTCGAAACCGTCCGCTCCCGGTACGAGGGCTTCGGCCCGACGCTGGCCCACGAGAAGCTGACGGAGCTACACGGATTGAAGTTGTCCGTCGAGACGCTCCGGCACTGGATGGTCGAGGACGGCCTCTGGATCCCGCGCGCTCACCGAGAACCGCGGATCCAGCAGCCCCGATGCCGTAGGCCGTGTCGCGGGGAGCTGATCCAGATCGATGGCTGTGACCATGAGTGGTTCGAGGAGCGCGCGGCTCGCTGCACCTTGCTGGTGTTCGTCGACGACGCGACCAGCGCCTTGATGGAGCTGCGGTTCTGCGAGTCGGAGTCGGCGTTCTCCTACTTCGCGGCAATGCGCTCGTACCTCGCGCAGCACGGCAAGCCGGTGGCGCTGTACAGCGACAAGGCCACGGTGTTCCGTGTGAACACGAAGGAGCCCGGCGCGGGGACCGGAGTCACGCAGTTCGTACGAGCCCTCGGCAGCCTGAACATCGACCTCCTGTGCGCCCACTCGCCGGCGGCGAAGGGCCGCGTAGAGCGCGCTCACCTGACGCTGCAAGATCGGCTGGTCAAGGAGCTGCGCTTGCGCGAGATCAGCGACCTCGCGGCGGCCAACGCCTTCGCGCCCGAGTTCATGGCGGACTACAACCGCCGGTTCGCGTGCGCTCCGCGCAGCGAGCACGACGCCCACCGCCTGCTGCAGTCGTCCGACGACCTGGCCCGCATCTTCAGCTGGCAAGAGACGCGCTTCGTCTCGAAGAGTCTGACGCTCCACTACAAGCGGGTGCTCTACGTGCTCGACCCGACCGACGCCGCGCGGGCGGCGCGCGGGAAGCGGGTTCGCATCGAGGAGCGGGAGGACGGGTCGCTCTGCTTCTGGAACGGCGAGCACGCGTTGCTGGCAACGGCCTTCCCGAAAGAGCTGGGCGTGCAGGCAGCTGAAGTCGTCGAGAGCAAGCGGCTCGCCGAGACGATGGAGTTCATCAAGGAGAGACAGCGCGAGCGCACCGAAGCGACGCTCGCGAAGCCGTTCACGACCCTGCGCAAGGCGCGCCTGTTGCGCGCCGGAACGCCGCGGCGGACGGAAACGGGCTCCTCCCCAGAGCCTCAACCCTGACGGATGGAACGAGGAAAGCGGACATTTCTACTTTGGAGAAAACCGGACATCTGTACTTTGCGCCGACAAGGACCGAAATGAGGCAGGAAGCTCCACGCACGGGAGTTCACGGGAGAGTCAGCCCCGGTCACCACTACAAGCGGCACCATGTCCTCG
>JANNQQ010000182.1:0-2976 GCA_031400835.1 Actinomycetes bacterium
GTTCGACGCGGTCTTCTCGGCAGCTGCGTTCCACTGGGTCGATCCGAATCGCGGATGGGCGAAAGCGGCGGAGCTGCTACGTCGCGGTGGGACCGTTGCATTGCTCCAACCGATCAGCGTGCGCGACGAGGCAAACGGGAACGCTCTGGATGAGCTTGGCGCGGCGTTCACGCTACTCGCTCCTGCGATAGCTGCCGAGCGGCCCCCGCTGCGCAACGAGGCGACGATTCGTGCTGGTGCGAAGGAGCGAAGCGAGAACGTGTCGGAGGTCTGGGCATGGCTCGCCCATCCTGGGCTCGCGGTACCAGAGGCAGCGAGACTCTTCGGCTCCGCACTGCTCACGTCCGTCCCCCGGGTGGTCGAGCAAACAGCCGAGGAGCTCTGGGCGATCTTCGAAACGACCTCGAAGTACCACCGCCTCGCAGCCACCGTTCGAGCAGAACTGCAAACCGAATCCGAGCGGATCATCGACCGGCACGGCGGCACAATGCGCTCGACACAGCTCGTCGCGCTCGTCACTGCGCAACGTCGCTGACGACGCCTGCCCCCTCTGCCAGGCACGCGCTCAACCTCGTCCTTTGACCAAGGGGCGTATCGGCGTTCCGGGAACGATGGCGTAGGATCCGCGGCGATGACTAGCCGCGATGCCCTGTGTAGCTGTGGGCAACTTCACCTGACAGCGGAGGGCGATCCGATCCGGATCTCCATGTGCCACTGCCTTGCCTGCCAACGTCGGACGGGAAGCGCCTTCGCAATCCAGGCACGGTTCGCATCGACCCAGGTGCGCATCGTTGGTCGCCACAGCGACTACGTGCGGACCTCCGACGAGGGCGACGAACGAACCTTTCATTTCTGCCCCGACTGCGGCGCGACCGTTTTCTACACGCTTTCGACCGTGCCAGATGTCGTTGCCGTTCCGATCGGTGCGTTTTGCGGAGCCGGCCTTCCCGCCACCGACCGTTTCGGTGTACGAGTTTCGACAGCATCCGTGGCTAACCATGACTGCCGCGATGGAACACCACGACTGAGTCTTTGGTGTCACCGCGAGCCTCAGCTCAAATCCGGCTCGTCAGTCTCCTCGCATTCCAGGCAGATCCAATCGCCGCGCGGCTTCCGCGCGCTGAGTGCCGCAGGGACCATCGTCACACCGCAAGCAGAGCAGATTGGTGGGCGCTCATCGTCCACACCGGGATAGCCCGAAGGTCTCAGGCCGTTCGTAGCGCCTCGATCGTCGCTGTTGTAACGATCCCTTCCAGCCGTCGCGCCAGTTCCGCGTCCAGCGTCACAAACGCGTCTGCTTGCAGCTGGGTAAGTGCGACGTACTCGGCGTGGTAGGTCTCTGCCCACCCCAACTGCTCCGCGAGGTTCCAGGCCCGACGCCGGAGCACTGCGTCCCCGAGGAGTCGGATCGGCATAGCCCAGATGCGGGCGAGCCGCTCGAGCGCGACATCCGGCAAGATCTCCTGCCGGTGCACGGCCTCGTGCAGCGCCGAGAGCGTCTGGGAGCGCAAGAGCGTCGGCGCAAGCAGTTCGTGCTCGGTCGGGACGGCGATGTCCTCGTGCGCCAGCTGGAGCGCGACACCGCAGTCGATGACGAACTTGGTCATTGGATCGTCACGCTACCGCACGTCGCTCAGCGGCAAATTGAGGACGGCGCCCGGGCCTCCAACGGCCGACGCCGCGGCACAGCCCCGCCGCCTGCGCGAGCGTTCGGGATGCCACATAAGGGATGCCCTTCGACCACACATCGCAGTGTGGACGGAGTCTCCACAAGTGAGATACTCCTCGCTCAGCCTCGACAAGGAGTCCTAGTGTCAGCAGATGAGAACACCCGCATCGCCCAGAGTGCGTATGAGGCTTTCGGACGGGGCGACATGGCGGCGCTTGCTGAGGTGATGGCGGACGACATCGAGTGGGTGACTCCCGGCGATCCCGACGTCGACCCGAACGCCGGAACGTTCAAAGGCAAGGAAGCCGTCCTGGACTGGTTTGGTGGTCTTGCATCGACTATCGATTTCACGACGTTCGAGCCACGAGAGTTCATCGCCCAGAACGACAGGGTGGTATCCCTGGTGTACGCCGAGGCAACGGTTCGGGGCACCGGCCGCGCCTTCGTCACTCATGAGGCACACGTGTGGACGTTCCGGGATGGGAAGCTCGTCCGATTCCAGGTCTATCTCGACACCGCAGCGTCGGCTGCCGCCCACCGCGTGGAGTAGCCCCGCGCGGCTACCGGCGGATAGCGTGAGGTTGCCGATCTCACTCATCGCGTTGCCGTCCCGGCGGTTCCGTGAGCGGGCTCGCTCGGCCGGGGCAACGATCCTCCGTGAACCGGAAGACCTTCCGTTCGGCAGGCTCTACAGCGTCACCGACCTCGAAGGCCACCGCTGGATGTTCATGAGCCTCCCATCGTCATAGGCCTGCGGGCGGCTGGACGCGAACACCGCCGCCTGCCCCAGTGTTCAGGAATGTCACCCGAAAGGACTCCGGACCGGCGGGAGGGAGATGACCTACTCGAAGAGCAGGAACGCGACGATGTAGATGACAGACAAGGCCCAGGCGAGGCCAAGAGCCAGATTGGCAACAAGCCCGGCTTGGTAGGCAAGCGATGATCTCGACGCGCCTGTCCTCCTTGCCGCGTACACGAAGAGGAAGCTCACCGGGGCGAAGATGATGCCTACACCCAAGGTGGCGATCGCGATGGCAACGGCGACCAGCGCACCGCAGAGCGGCAGAAGCTCGCGCCAGCCCGTCTTTGAGACTGCGTCCTCTCCCACGACGTGCATGTATCAGGTATCGGCGACGTCCGAGTAATCCGTAGCCGTCACCTGCGCGAGCGTGCTCTCGCTTGTCCCCCGCGAAACGAGGTAGCCCGGCATTTCGAGGACTACGAACGACCCGCTAGAGGATGCGGCGTGCGCCTTCGTATGTGGACGCGTACCAGGAGTCGTAGAGGCTTGAGATCTTGACGACGTC
>JANNQQ010000183.1:0-2795 GCA_031400835.1 Actinomycetes bacterium
GACTGCGGCGCTCTCGCATCAGGAAGTGGAGCGTCTGTTCTCCTTCATTCATCGACTCCGTGAGCGAGGCGTCGCGATCATCTACATCACCCACCGGCTCGATGAGGTCGTCCAGGTCGCGGATCGGGTTCAGATCCTGCGCGACGGCGCCTCGGTACTCGAAGGCCCTGTGGCCGACTATCAACGCGAGGATCTTGTCACCGCCATGGTCGGTAAGGCGGTGGGGTCGGTGGGTAGGCCAGCACCCGCCGACCGCGAGCCGACGAAGGCGCTGATGCGCTTCGAGGCTGCCGAGTGCGGCTCGGCGTTCTCTGACCTCCAGCTGACGGTCGGTGACGGCGAGGTCGTTGGGCTCTATGGCAAGATCGGGTCGGGCACCGCGGAGGTCGCGGAGGTGGCTTTCGGCGTGCGGAAGCTGACCGGTGGTCGGCTTGCCGTGGGCGACAGCCTCGCGGTCAATGACCCGGCGAAGGCCATCCGCGCAGGCGTTGGCTTCCTGCCCGCCGACCGTCAGCGCGACGGCGCCTTCATGATCCTCTCGGTAGCGCAGAACCTCGCCGCACCATCGTGGCGACGGCTTGCACGCGCCCGGATGCTGATCTCACGACGGGCCGAGACGAGCGCCTACGGTCGATGGCACGACGTGCTGAGCATCCGTTCGCGCAACGACCCCCAGCAGACGATCGGGACGCTCTCAGGTGGAAACCAGCAGAAGGTGCTCCTGGGGCGGTGGCTCGAATCGGGCTCTAGCCTCCTCGTGCTCGTCGAGCCGACGCGAGGTGTCGACGTCGGTGCGCGGGCCGAGATCTACCGTCTCATCCGGCAGCTCGCCGCCGATGGTGTTGGCGTGCTTGTTGTGACATCCGACTACGAGGAGGTCGTGCAGGTGGCAGATCGCGCGCTGGTGATGGCGCGAGGGGCGACAAGTGCGCACCTCGTAGGCGACGAGATCACGGTCGGCCGGCTCAGCTCGGCGGCCGGGGAGTAGTGGGAGCAGACATGGCATCACCGACCATAGAGACCAAGAGCACCACGCGGCGCGTCATTGGCCGCCTCCCCGATTCGACCGCGTTGATCCTGTTCCTTATCGCGGAGTGCGTGTTCTTCTCGCTCAAGTCTCCGTACTTCTTCGACTGGAACAACTGGCTCAACATCCTGACCGCGATCGCGGTGATCGGGATCGTTGCCGCACCAGGAACGCTGCTGATGACTGCGGGGCAGTTCGATCTCTCGGTCGGCTCGGCGACGGCGTTCACATCGGTGGTCGTCGCCAACCTCGCGTTGAGTCACAGCCTGGGGTTCTCGGTCACCGTTGCCGTTCTAGCGGCGATCGGAATCGGGGTCATCAACGGCTTCCTCGTCACCGTGGTCGGGGTCAACGCGCTCATCACGACGCTCGGAACGCTCGCTGCCTTCCGCGGCCTGTCGAACGTCGTCGCCGACGGCCAGTCGGTCGGGGTCGAGGGCTTCTCGTGGCTCGGGACGGATCGTCCCTTCTGGAACATTCCTGTACCGGTTCTGCTGTTGGGTGCAGTGCTGTTGCTCGTCTGGGTGCTCATGCGCTACACGGTCTACGGCCGCTCGATGTACGCGATCGGCTCGAACGCATCGGCTGCCAGGCTCGTCGGTATCCGCTCGGGGCGACTCATCTTCATCGGGTTCGTCCTTTCCGCCGCGGCTTGTGCCTTGAGCGGCCTCGTGCTCACCTCCCAGCTCGGGGTGGGCTCTGGGCTCTTCGGGATCGGGATGGAGCTCTCCGTGATCACTGCCATCGTCCTTGGGGGAGCAAGCCTTGGTGGTGGGCGCGGATCGATCGTCGGCACCGCCGTCGGGCTGGTGATCATCGGGGTCCTCAACAACGGGCTGACCCTCACCGGGGTCGATCCGTTCTGGCAGGACGTCGCACGCGGGACGCTCCTGGTAGCAGCGGTCTCGTTCGACCGGCTTCGCGCGCGCTTCACCCAGGAGTAGGCACCGCGCGGTTCGCCTGTCAGGTGAGAGAGCTGGGCGGGGAACGCACGAGTTCGAACGCTCCGCTGTCGGCGCTGCGGTAGAGCGCGTCGAGGATCTCGACGGTACGCGCTCCGAGCTCGCCGGGTGTGCAGTTCTCGGCGGGCATACCCAGGGCCAGGTCCACGAGAGCGTGTACCGGCCCATCGCAGTCGTATGCCCCCGCCTCCGCACCGAGGTCTCTGCGCGTCTCCCCTTCGCGTCGCCCGAGCCAGACCGACCCGGCCTCGATGTCGAGCGAGAGCTGGCCGTCGGAACCGACGATACGGAGATCGAGCTCGTTCTCGGAGGCGCCGATATCCGTGTGAGATGACGCACCGGCGAGCGTCCCGATCGCTCCGCCGTCGTATTGGATCACGGCGGCGACGTGCAGCTCGACCGACGCTTCGAGTGGTGCTGCGACGCGCGCGGCCACCTCCGTCCCGCGCAGGCCCGTGAGCCAGAGCGCGAGCCCGAGCGCATGCGAGAGTTGCGCCTGGGCGTAGCCGCCACCAGAGAGGCTCGGATCCGTCCAGGTGCGTTGCTCGGGGATCGCGTCGGGTGATGCCTTCGGGTAGGCGCCACGGTTCGACAGCAGCTCGCGGGTGAACGACGCCATCCGGATTGCCATCGTCTCGATCGTCCCGACACCGGTCTCGTCCATCAGGCGCTTCGCCTCGCGGAGTAGCGGTCGATAGTTCCAACCGAACGCGCACAACAGATGCCGGTCGGTGTCCCTCGCGGTCTTGACAAGGTCCCACGCGTCGGCAGGGCTGATCGTGACGGGCTTCTCGACGAGGACGTGC
>JANNQQ010000184.1:0-5372 GCA_031400835.1 Actinomycetes bacterium
TGACGGCGTTGGCGTGCCGCTTCAGAGTCTTCGAGTTGGTCGTCCTCTGCTTGGATGGGCTCGAATGTGATCTCGATTTCATCAGTATCAAGCTTGTCAGGGTCAGAGGGCGAATCTTGGTTGTCAGCGTCGTCATCATCCGTGTGGGACGCCGGTTCGAGCGGGGCTCCCTCTGGAACGCCAGTCTGAGGTTTCCAGCGGACACGAGGTCTACTCTCGTTCTCCCCCCCTGAAACCGAAGAAGGAGGTGGTCATCCGAGGTGAAGCGGCTGCTCCGCGACCGTCTCATTCTCACCTACGCGCCGCTCGTGAAGTTTGTCGCCGGACGTCTCGGGGCGAGCCTCCCATCACACGTTGACGAGCAGGATCTTGTGTCGTACGGGCTCCTTGGCCTCATCGGCGCCATCCAACGGTTCGACCCCGATCGCGAGATCAAGTTCGAGACCTATGCGATCGCGCGCATCAAGGGCGCGATCATCGATGAGCTTCGCTCCCTCGACTGGGTTCCGCGCTCGGTGAGGACGCGCGCGCGTGAGATCGAGCGTGCGATCGCCGAGCTTGAGCGCAGCCTGATGCGCGCGCCGACCGACGAGGAGATTGCGAAGAAGGTTGGAGTCACGGTCAACGAGCTCGAGGACACACTCAGCGAGATTTCCCGCTCGTCGATGGCGGCCCTCGACGAGCTCTGGACGCCGTCGGGTGGGGGAGACCAGATCGCACTCATCGACACGATCGAGGACGAGAACGGCCCCGATCCCGAGTTCAACCTTGAGCAGACGGAGATGCGCGAGGCGCTTGGCGAGTCGATTGCGCGCCTGCCTGAGCGTGAGAAGCTTGTGATCACCCTCTACTACTACGAAGAGCTCACGCTCCGTGAGATCGGGGAGGTGCTTGGCGTCACCGAGTCCCGCGTCTCGCAGCTCCACACGAAGGCCGTGCTCCGCCTGAAAGCCCGTCTCTCGGGCGGCCAGGTGCGCGAGCCGGTCGAGAAGTCGTAGCTGCTCTCCCGTCCGCCCAGTCCAGACTTCAGTCTGCACTGAATGACCGGGAGCGAGGCAGCGTCGATACGGCACCGAAGTGCGCTTCCCTCAGTGCAGACTGAAGTCTGGACTGGGGCTAGTGCATTTGATGTACTAATTCGCTTTGGAATGAGCCGTGCTAAGTGCAAGGTAATCCTCCGAGCGGAATTACGGTGTACCACACCCGCTCTGTAAGGGTCGGTTGACGAGGAGGCGAGCGGGCTGAGGCGGTTCTGGGAGTGGTACGAGCGGCACTACGCGATCAACGTGTCGATCGCTGCAGCGCTGTTTGCTTTGCAGATCGTCCATCTTGCTTGGTTGACGCTCGACCCGCTGTGGCTCAAGGTCACCGGCGATGCGCTGATCACAGTCGACAAGCCCTGGAGCTGGCCGCTCCTCCTCGTTGACTACACCGAGGTTCCGGCGCTGCTCACGGTCTCGCTGGTGTATCTCAACGACCTCCGCAAAGACGGGTTTGCCTGGAAGCCTGCGCTGTTCTTGCTCCTGCTGAACAGCCAGTGGTTGCACATCTTTTGGATCACGGACGAGTTCGTGGTCGAGTCGAGCGCGGCGCGCGCCACGGTGCTACCGGTGTGGCTCGCGTACGTCGCCCTCGTGATCGACTACGCGGAGATTCCGGTGATCATCGACACGTTTCGGAAGGTGGCCGCGACGCTGCGTGAGCGGCGGACGAGTGACTAGCGAGCGACAGGCGCGGGCGCGGCTACCGCGGGTTGCGCCACCGGCGGTGGTGGCGCAGTTGCGAGGGCGCGACGAACGAGAAGCGAAACAAGAAACATGGTCACCAGACAATAGCCATAAGGCTCGCCTTACACCAGGGGTGTTGGACTGGACAGCCTGGACTGGGGAATCTGCACTGGATACGATCGCCCGGAGACAAGCCCCCTGACGAAGAGAGGCGAGATGCCGTCGACTGAGCCCGGGAAGATCCGCAACGTTGCCGTCGTGGGCCACCGCGGGACGGGCAAGACGTCCCTCGTCGAGGCGCTGCTGTTTCAGACAGGTGAGGTCAATCGGCTTGGATCCATCGAGGCGGGCACGACCGTGTCCGACTGGGACGAGGATGAGCAGAAGCGCCAACTCTCGATCGCGCTTTCGCTCTCGCACACAACCTGGCAGGGACGCAAGATCAACCTGCTCGATTGTCCCGGTGACCCATCGTTCCAGGGCGAGGCGCGCTGCGCGCTTCGAGTTGTGGAGGGCGCGCTGGTGGTCGTCAGTGCCGTGTCGGGTCTCGAGGTTGGCACTGCGCGCGTGAAGAAGCTTGCCGATGGACTCGGCCTTGCGCGCGTGTGGTTCGTGAACATGCTCGATCGGGAGCGGGCCGACTTCTTTCGAACGCTGGGGCAGATCCAGGATCAGTTTGGTTCAAAATGCGTGGCCGTTCACGTGCCGATCGGCTCTGAGCAGGAGCTCCGCGGCATCGTGGACATTCTCCATATGTGCGCCTACATGAGCCCGGGCGGCGCCAAGGAGAGCGATCCCGTGCCGATCCCGGACGACGCGATTGCGTTAGCGCAGTCATACCGCGAGAAGTTGCTTGACGAAGTCGTGCAGATCGATGAGAGCCTCATGGAGCGATATCTGGAAGGCGAGGAACTTGATTCGCATGACGTGGCCGCTGCCTTGAAGCTCGGTGTCACGCGCGGCGAGGTCTTTCCTGTTGCGTGCGGCGTCGCGACCCAGAATCTCGGCACGCACGCGCTGCTTGACCTCATCGTGGAGGGCGTGCCGTCACCGGCGAAGAGGGGCTCGCTCTTCGACGCGGGTGACGCCGCGACCGCAGCGTTTGTGTTCAAGACGATCGCCGACCCGTTCGCCGGCCGCATCAATCTCTTCCGCGTCGCGAAGGGCAATGTCACAACCGAGTCGACGTTGCTCGATGTCCGTGAGAAGGCGAAGGAGAGGATGGGCTCCCTCCTCCAGCTCCAGGGGAAGGAACACACACCGGCGAAGGAGTTCGGCGAAGGCGACATCGGCGCGGTTGCCAAGCTGAAGGACGTCCAGACCGGCGACCTCCTCGTCGACCGCGAGGTTGTGGTCGCTGTCGAGCCTCTCTCATTCCCTGATCCCGTGATGAGCTTCGCTGTTACCCCGAGAACCAAGGGCGAGGAGGACAAGGTCGCGAGCTCGATTCGACGGCTGGCCGAGGAGGATCAGACGCTACGCATGAGACGTGATCCGCAGACCGGGGAACAGATCCTTGCGGGGATGAGCCAGATGCACGTCGAGGTTGCGCTTGAGCGAGCGCGGCGCCGGTTCGGCGTTGAGATCGACCTCCACCCACCGCGGGTTCCGTACCTCGAGACGATCCGCAAGGAATCTCGCTCTCGGCATCGCTACAAGAAGCAAACCGGTGGGCGTGGCCAGTTCGGTGACTGCGAGATCATCATCGAGCCGATCGCCGGGCACCAGGGGTACGAGTTCCTCGATCAGATCGTTGGAGGCGTGATCCCACACAACTTCCGGCCCGCAGTTGACAAGGGGATCCAGGAGACGATGCAGCACGGGGAGCTGGCGGGCGCGCCGATCCAGGGCGTGCGCGTCCGATTGGTCGACGGTCAGTACCACAACGTCGACTCCTCCGAAATGGCGTTCAAGATCGCCGGGTCGCTGGCGTTCAAGGAGGCGTATGCCAAGGCAGATCCGGTGTTGCTCGAGCCGATCATGGAGCTTGAGGTCACCGTCCCGGACGAGGCGGTGGGTGCGGTCAACGGCGATCTCAACTCTCGGCGGGGCCGCCTGCATGGGATGGAGCCCGCTGCCGGAATGACCACGATCAAGGCCGAGGTGCCGATGTCTGAGCTGCTGACCTACGCGCAGTCGCTGACGTCGATGACGCACGGAAGTGGCGACTACTCGATGCATCTGTTGCGGTACGAGGAAGTGCCGAGCCACGTCGCGCAGAAGATCGTCGATGAGACGAGGAAGGCGCGGGAGGCAGCCGCTACGTAAACAAGGCGCGCGCGACGAGCGACACCTGTGGATAACTTTGGGTGCTTGACGAGAACCAGCCGAGTTGCAGGGACTTCGCTGCAGGCCCTGGCCGAGACGCGGGAAACCGTGGTAGGTGCTGTTTCTTGTCCGGGAAAGCGGGGCACGATGGGGGCGAATTCGTCCGTGGCGGCCAGACGCAAGCGCTGCGATGGTCGCAGGCCGGGTGATCAATCCACAAGCAGTTGTGGAAAAGTGCTGCAAGCGGGCTATAGTGGTGCTCCCGATGAGGGTCACGAATGCCAAGGTCACGCGCGTCTGCGGGCTCTGTGAGCGCACGCTCCTCATGGGCGAGCAGGCCCTCCGGTTCTCGCCGGACGGCCACAACTACGTCGATGTGTGCCCGTTGTGTCAGGGACTCGCACTTGACCACGGTTGGGTGCGCGAAGGTCACGCCATGTCACCGACGCTGCACGAACCTGGCAGCAAGCGCAAGCAGAAGACGCTCTGGCAGGCCCTGCTCGGCGCGCGGGACTCGGAGTCCGAGCCCGTCGTGTCCGAGCCGATCCTGCGGCGGCTCTCGGACGACGAGGTAGCGCTCGTCGAGGCCGCAGATCTCTTCAATCAGAGCCAGTTCCGACGCACCATCGCGGGCGTGGCACGCAGCCTTGGTGAGCCGCAGGTTTCCATCATTCCACTTCCTGGCGTCAACGCAGAAACGGTGCTCACCTTCGCCTGGGACATCACGTGGTACCAGTACCGCGTCTCGCCTGAGGCAGCGCAGCCCGTGCGGATCGCTGAGCGTGGCCACGACATGGATGAGATCACCCACCCGTATACGGCGTGGAACGCGCGCGTAGACGATCAGGGCAGACTCACGCCCGCCCTGGCGACTGTCTGATGGCGTCGGTGGACACAGCCCCGTCCGCGGGGGCACTGCTCGCGCGCCTTGGAGTTGATCTCACTCGAGTCAGCGACGGCGATCTCGTCGTCCGCACCCCGATCTCGGGCGAGGAGATCGGTCGCGTACAACGCGATGATGCCGCCACAACGAGCGCGGCTGTTGCGCGGGCGACCTCAGCATTCGAGGCTTGGAAGGATGTCCCAGCACCGCGCCGCGGTGAGCTCGTCCGCCTGCTCGGCGAGGAGCTTCGCCGTGAGAAGGAGGCGCTCGGCGCGCTTGTGACCCTCGAGGTCGGGAAGATTGCGCAGGAAGGACTCGGCGAGGTCCAGGAGATGATCGATGTCTGCGACTTCGCCGTAGGGCTCTCACGCCAACTCTACGGGCGTTCGATCGCCTCCGAGCGACCCGGGCACCGTCTCACGGAGACATGGCATCCACTCGGCCCGGTGGCCGTGATCAGCGCATTCAACTTCCCGGTCGCGGTGTGGAGCTGG
>JANNQQ010000185.1:0-5008 GCA_031400835.1 Actinomycetes bacterium
CGTTTTTGTCGACGACGGCAAACCCCTGCACCTCGAGGCGGAATCGCGCCCCGGAAAGGGTGCCTGGGCTCGCCTCGTTGCAACGTCAGTCGTCCCAGACGAACGCACACCACGCGCACAGCGAGGGCTCGACATCGCCCGTGCCGGGATGGTTCACTCGCTCGCAGTAGGCCCAGGCGTCGTCGCCGCGCGCGTGATCGGCACTGACGAGGTCGACTACGAGGTTGAGCTACATACCCGACCCCTCCCGCCGCGGGTTTGGGCAGCAGCGACGAAGGCACCCGAGTGGAGAGGCCCTGCTCAGGGGCTCGAGCAGTCAGTCAAGCTGGAACATGAGCTCGCTGCCGGCTGGGGTGAGCCTCTCATCCCGCCAAGCCGCGCGATTCGACATACCTGCACCTGCCCGGATGTCGACTTCAGCGGCACGTGTAAGCACCTCGTGGCGCTCGCGTTCATTCTTGCCGAGGCAATCGACAGCGATCCGACGCTGCTCCTTCGGTGGCGCGGATGCCTCGCTGCGGGTGACGATCCCTCGGCGAAGGCGGCGGAGTCGGACGGCGAGGGTCTGGTCGAGCTCGCCATCGACGATGAACCCGACCCGTGGCAAGGAGGCCCTGTCCCGGAGATAGGCCCGGCGCGCGCACTTCCGGTCGGCGCCGTTCTCAAACGCCTCGGCCCGAGCGGTCTCCGCCTCGACGGCGTAGAGCTGATCGAGTTGCTCGAGCCCGCATACGCGGCCTTCGCGCGCAGCACACCTGAGCAGAGCTAAGTTCCCGACGAGCCTGGGCACACCGGGAATTGGTTCCCGCGACGTAGCATCCGGTTGTGGATGAACGCGAACTCGGTCGCAGCGGGATTCATGTCTCGCGATTGATCCTCGGCTGCGGGAACTTCGGGGGCATTGGTTCATCACCTGCGTTCTTCGGGCAGGGCACGTCCTACGAGGACGCACACCTGCTACTCGACGCTGCCTGGGAGCTTGGGATCACCACGTTCGACACCGCCGACGCGTACGGCGGCGGCCGGAGCGAGAGTTGGCTCGGAGACTGGCTCCGGGCAAAGAGGCCGGATGTCCGCGAGCGCGTGGTGGTCACGACGAAGACGTTCAACCCGATGGACGAGGGTGGCGACCGGGGCCTCTCCCGAGCGCGAATCCAACGGCAGGTCGAGACAAGCCTCACGCGACTTGGGCTCGAGCGCATTCCGTTGTACATGGCACACGACCGTGATCTCGGAGTGCCGCAGGAGGAGACGTTGCAGGCGCTTGACGAGCTCGTGCGTGCCGGCAAAGTCGGTGCGGTAGGGGCCTCGAACTACAACGCGGATGCACTTGCCGAGGCGCTTGAGATCTCAAGACTTGAGGGACTCATCCGTTTCGAGTGGGCGCAGAACTCGTTCTCGCTCCTCGAGCAGGCCGATCGACAGACCGTCTTTGCCCTCTGTCACGAGCACGGCATCGGCTACACGCCGTTCGGGCCGCTGGCGGGTGGCTGGCTCACCGGGAAGTACCGTCGCAACGAATCCCCTCCGGCGGGATCACGAATGACAAAGCGGCCGGAGCCCTACGCCGACTATGCAACCGATCGAGTCTTCAACGCGCTGGAGAAGCTCGCAGAGCGAGCTGGCGAACACGGCGTCTCAATGGCGGCACTCGCGCTCGCATGGCTCCTTCATACACCCGAGATCAGCGCCGTTGTCGTCGGGCCGAACACCGTCGGGCAACTCGAACCGGTTGCGGAGGCGCTCACGGTCGACCTCTCCATCGCAGAGCACCACGAACTGGCAGGCTGGTTCGCGTGAGCGGCGAGCGACTCCTGATTCTGTCCGAAGATGACGTGCGCGCTGCACTCGATATGCGGTCGTGTATCGAGGCGATGGAGGAGGCGCTTACCGCGCTCGCCCGTGGCGAGATGTCGATGCCACTACGGTTCGTCGTGAAACCGGAGGGCGACGCGATGCTTGGCTTGATGCCCGCGCATCGTGGTGGCGACCGGCCACTGTTCTCGCTCAAGGAGATCGTGGTGGCCCCCGGGAACTCAGCGCGCGGACTCGATCCGCATCAGGGCGCAGTTCTCCTCCACGAC
This sequence comes from Actinomycetes bacterium, assembly GCA_031400835.1. Taxonomy (GTDB): domain Bacteria; phylum Actinomycetota; class Thermoleophilia; order Gaiellales; family Gaiellaceae; genus Gaiella. Next base: position 2,085 of record JANNQQ010000185.1, read on the forward strand.
GGCACGACCGGCCAGCTGCGCGCGGTCATGAACGCGTCCCCTATCACCGAGATCCGCACCGCGGCAGTATCGGGAGTCGCCACCAAGCTGCTGGCGCGGCCCGATGCAACCTCAGTAGCAATCCTCGGGTCCGGCGTGCAGGGCCGTTCACACGCGGTCGCGATGCGCGAGGTGCTGCCCGACGCAGAGCTGCGCATCTGGAGCCGTACTCCAGCGCATGCAGAGGCGTTGGCCCTCGAGGCGCATGGCGTTGCCTGCAGCTCGATCGCTGAGGCTCTCGACGGAGCCGATGTGGTCTGCTCCTGCACCTCGTCACGCGAGCCAATCATCTCGCTCGCCGCTCTTGCTCCCGGCGCGCATGTCAACGCCGTCGGCTCGTCGATGCCATGGGCGCGCGAGCTCGAGTCGGATGTCGTCGTTGCCGCCAGCCTGTTCGTCGACCGCCGAGAGTCGACGTTGAACGAATCCGGCGACTACCTACGTGCGGTCGAAGAGCGAGGTATCGGACCCGATCACATTCGCGCCGAGCTTGGCGAGCTCCTCACTGGCGCGGCGCGCGGGCGGACGTCCGCCGACGAGCTGACGTTGTTCAAGTCGCTAGGGCTCGCAGTCGAGGATCTCGCGGCGGCCGACCTCGTTGTGCGCCGAGCGACCGAGCTTGGACTCGGGACGCGGGTTGACTTTTGATCTCACTCGGCGAGATTGAACGGGCGCGGGCGATTACCGCAGACGTCGTGCGGCGAACACCGCTCGTTCGCCTCGAGGTCGACTCACCCGCTGAGATCTGGCTGAAGCTCGAGTGCCTCCAACCGATCGGCTCGTTCAAGATTCGGGGCGCAGCGAGCGCAATTCGCCAAGCGCCTCCTGAGGCGTGGGCCAACGGCGTCTGGACAACGAGCGCCGGGAATATGGCCCAGGGCGTGGCCTGGATGGCGCGCCAGCTTGGCGTTCCCGTACACGTCGTCGCCCCGGATCATGCCCCACGCGCCAAGCTCGACGCGATCGCTCGACTGGGCGCGACCACGACGTGCGTACCGTTCGACACGTGGTGGGAGGCGATGGAGACGGGAACGTTTGCCGGTCTCGATGGGCTCTTCGTTCATCCGGTCCTCGACGAGCGGGTGATGGCAGGGAATGGCGTCATCGGCCTCGAGCTCGCCGAAGACCTGGAGGATTTTGATCTCGTCCTTGTCCCGTGGGGTGGCGGCGGGCTCTCAACGGGCATTGCCTCGGCGCTCGCAGGGCTCGGCTCGGCTGCACGCGTGGTGGCAGTTGAGCCCGACACCGGGGCTGCACTCACGACATCGTTCGCCGCAGGTGAACCGACGCAGGTTGCCTACACCTCCTCCTTCGTCGACGGCTCGGGCTCGAAGGCGGTTCTGCCGGCGATGTGGGAACGTGCCCAGGAGGTGATCGCCGGCGCGACGTCAGTTTCGCTCGATGAGACGGCTGCGGCCGTCCGGTTGCTTGCAACACGCGCCCACGTCGTTGCCGAGGGGGCGGGCGCACTGGCGCTTGCCGCGGCGCTCTCTGGCAGATTCGAGAGCCAACGGATCGTGTGCGTCGTCTCTGGAGGCAATATCGACGCCGGCGTTCTTGCCGAGATCCTGCAGGGGAAGACTCCCGGCTAGCGCGCCTGCTTGTCCTACCTGTCCACTGCGGGTGAGATATCTCGGGGCGGGGAAAGGAGCAGCGCCTCGTCATTTTGGTGACGCGTCAAAGCGGCGTGACGGATTCGACGCTCGCAGGGGGTGCTCACACCCCCGGGTGCAGACTGAAGTCTGAACCCGTCCATTGCGGGTGAGGTATCTCGGGGCGGGGAAAGGCAGAGCCCCCACCCCGAGATACCATGCCGCAATGGACTTCGAAACGAGAGCGATTCACGCGGGGCAGGAGCCTGATCCGGCGACCGGAGCGGTGACTACGCCGATCTATCAGACCTCGACCTTCGCGCAGGAGGCGGTCGGGGTGAACAAGGGGTACGACTACGCACGCGTTGCAAACCCCACTCGAACGGTGCTCGAAGACTGTCTCGCGTCGCTCGAGGAGGCCGACTACGGACTCGCCTTCTCCTCAGGGCTTGGAGCCGCGACAACCATCATGCACCTCGTCGATCCGGGCGACAGAGTCGTGTGCGTGAACGACGTCTACGGCGGGATGTACCGGATGTTCTCGCAGGTGTACGAGCCGAAGGGATATCGCTTCGACTACGTCACCCCCGAACAACTGCTCGTCCCCGAGACGCTCAAGGGAGCGCGACTCGTGTGGATCGAGTCGCCCACAAACCCCCTGCTCAACATCGTCGATCTTGCCGCCGTCGGTGCGTCCACGAAGGCGGCGGGCGCGGTCTTTGTCGTCGACAACACATTCGCAACGCCGTACCTACAAACACCCCTGAACCTCGGCGCCGACATCGTCGTCCACTCGACAACGAAGTACCTCGGCGGCCACTCAGACGTTATCGGTGGGTTCGCGGGCACGAACGACCCAACGATAGCCGAGCGCCTCCGATTCCTCCAGAAGTCGCTCGGGGCCGTACCCGGCCCCTTCGATTCCTGGCTCGTTCTCCGCGGTCTGAAGACGCTTGCGGTGCGGATGGACCGTCACTGCCAGAACGCCCGCGAGGTGGTCGCCTTCCTCACCGACCACGACCGAGTGCGCCAGGTGCTCTATCCCGGCCTCCCCGATCATCCAGGGCACGAGATCGCCGTGCGGCAGATGCGTGACTTCGGTGGGATGGTCTCCTTCCTCCTCGACACCGAGGAGGAGGCAGTCGACTTCGTCGCCCGCACGAAGGTGTTCACCCTGGCAGAGAGCCTCGGTGGCGTCGAGAGCCTGATCGAGCACCCAGCGCGCATGACGCACGCGTCGACCGCGGCCGGGCCGTTCGCCTCGCCGCGTGAGCTGGTGCGACTCTCGGTCGG
>JANNQQ010000186.1:0-2695 GCA_031400835.1 Actinomycetes bacterium
CGTCGACGCGCTCGACAATCACTCGTGCGCCGAGGTCATCACGCGTCGACGCGACAGTGCAGCGGGACATCACGCTCGTCACCCCGACGTGTTCGGAGAGACCGGCTACAAAGTCCGCTTGCCCGCCCGAGGTGAGGGCGATGGCGACCGCGTGGGGGATGCTCCACCAGGCATCGGCGTCGTCCTCAGGGTGGGTTGAGCCTGCAAGACGTGCTCCCGCTGCCGAGACCTGGATTGTCACGCCGGCGATCTCATCCGCAGCGAATGGGCCGATCTCTCGCGCGGCGTCGATCGCTGCGTGTGAGAAGCCGCATGCCGCATGGAGCCGATGTCCAGTCTCCGCGATTGCGAGTAGACCCTCGTCGGTCGCTGCGGCGAGGCTCGGGTCGCTTCGGATGGCCGCAAGAAAGCCCTGGGGAGACTCGATACCGAAGCGCGTGCCGTCAAGCCCTGAGCGCGCAGCTCGGGCGGCGAGAACTCCCGCCGACACTGCGTTTGCGCGGTGAACGTATCGTGTCCCGCTGCGTTCGAGCATGCAGGTGATCGAACCCCCGGTGATGGAGAACGCGTGACCGACCGCAGAGACGACCGTATCGGGGCCACCGTCGACCCAGGCGGCGGCGGCCGCTGCGCCAACCGTGCCCGCGAGCGCAGTCGCATGCCAGAAGCGCGTTCCCTCCGGTCCCAACAGACGCGCGGTCGCGACGCACAGCTCGTAGCCAAGTGCGACCGCCTGGATTGCTTCGGCACCTGTGACATCGCTGTCGCGCGCAGCGGAGATCACAGCGGGCCAGACGATTCCCCCTGGGTGGACGAGGGCCGAGGTGTGAAGGTCATCGCGGTCGAGCGCGTGCGCCTCGAGCGCCAGGCGCTCGCCCTCCGTCGCCCATGAAGCGTCGATTCGTTGCTGTCCGCCCAGAACGCAGCTGGCGAAGTCGAAGAAGCTCAGGCCAGCATGCCGGGCGAGGATATCGGCGTCGACAGCCTGCACCCGAGCCCGCGCGCTTGCAACCAGGTCTTCGGTCGCTGTGCGCTCCGCAACGCCATCGTTCGCGCTCATCGGCACGAGGTGCGGCGAGGGAGGGCGAGGGTGAGCGGGCAAGGAGCGAACGACATTGAGAGCACCCTGGCGCAATCAACCGTTGCAATCAACCGTCGTACTCAAAGCCCAGTGAGGGGTACCGGGTCAGGGCCGTGGCCCGAACCCCAACGAGCCGTGACAGGAGGGGTGGACGATGAGAGGGGTGGCAAGGTTGCATCGGGCGTTCCCTACCACCCCCCTGGTGCAACATCCCTTCCCACGTTGTCCGCCGCCGCGCCAGGAGGAGGGCCCCGGCGTCATGGCCAGCGGGTCGGTCGGACGGGCTGTTGCTCTCGGCTGGCACGGCTCGACGGGGGCCTTGCGCGCCCCCGAAGTGCCCTCCCGCCAAGCTCAAGCCGGCGAGCGGTGCTGAGCAGGGATGGAGCCGGTCTAGCACATGCCTCGGTATCGTTTCCAATCCCTGCCTTTAGGCGTTTTGGCTCTCAATGACTTGACTCTCTCGGCCGCTCAGTCTAATCTCGACGAATCGCTGCCGGAATCGAATCCAGTCCCGACGGAGGGAGTGTAGATGTTCGCGATACCCCTCGCGGGACGAGAGAGAGTGGTGATCGCTTCTGGCGGGTTCCAGGCACGGCCGGGATGTCGGTTTGTGCAAGGTCGTCCATGCACGACGCGCTGAGTCGCGTCGGCCGAGTAGGAGGGTTGCGAGGATGAGATCGTCAACGAAACGGTTGTCGACGAGGACACGCGGATTGGGGCTGCTCCTGGTGTTGTGCGCCGCCCTGATCGGCGTTGCAGCGGCCACGGGCTCGCTACTGGCCGCGCCGAAGCAGAAGAACGTGTATCCGCAGAAGCAGGTAGTGCCAGGAAGCGGGAAAGGCATCGTGCTCGGTTACGCCACGAGCCTCGAGGCCGTGCCGATCGTGCACGTCATCTCGCAGGGCATCAAGGCCCAGGCGAAGCGGGCTGGCGTTAAGCTGGTGTTCTGCGACACGGCTGGCGACGTTGCCAAAGCACTCGACTGTGCAAAGTCGATGAAGACACAGGGCGTGCAGGGCATCCTGCAGTTCCAACACGACACGAAGGCCTCCCCGTCGATCTGCAAGGCAGGGCCTCAGGGTGTGCCGGTGTTCGCTATCGACATCCCTCAGCCTCCGTGTCAGACGTCATTCATGGGCGTTGACAACGCATACGGCGGCTACGTCGCCGGTGTCAAGGCCGGACAGACGGTCAAGAAGATGTGGGCCTGCAAGTACGACGCCTGGATCTCCCTCGAGCAGCCCGAGATCGGTGCTCCGAACGAGCAGCGGATGGGCGGCTACCGCAAGGGCTTCCAGTCGGTGTGCCCAGGCCCGATCACCGACCTCAAGAAGGTAGGGTTCGACGCCACGGTCAACATGGCGCGGACACTGATGACGGACAAGCTGACAACGCTTCCCGGCAAGAGCCGCATCATCGTGGCTTCGATCGACGACGAGGGCATCCAAGGCGCCTTCGCCGCTGCGAAGTCGGCGGGTCGGCCGGCGAGTACGGCCACCGGGCTGACGGTGGCGAACTGCGGGGGCAGAGCCTTGATCCACTCGGCCACCGCCCCGTCGAGTGCCTGGGACAACTCCTTGGGGAACAACTCGTCGATCAGCCCGCCGACGGCGC
>JANNQQ010000187.1:0-2001 GCA_031400835.1 Actinomycetes bacterium
AATCGGGATCGCGTCTGCTGCCTCACAGGTCCGGATGATGCGGTGAACGGCGTCGACGTCGCTTCGCGTCAGCGGGCGCGGGTGCACGGCTTACACGGTGGCCGTACGGAGCACGAAGGCGGTCGAGCCTTCCTGCACGACCACCCAGCCCGTGTACTTCTTGAGGGGGTAAGGAGCGTTGAGCGGGACGACCGTCTCGCCGCCCGCGACCGTGAACGTTCCGCAGTGATCGGCGAGCTTCCCGTCGCGTGTGAGCCAGAGCGCGTAGCGCTGGCCCTTCGGGAGCGGAGCAAGCCCCGTGACCTTGAGCTCCATGGGCCAGTTTCCGGCGTTGTCCGCCGCAAAAACATCGATCGTCGCAGCGGCTCCACTAGGCCCGCTCATCGCCACGGTGCGCTCAGCAACATTTGGGCCGGTGCCGCCCCCCACGAGATAACCGGCTCCGAACAGCGTCAGAGCGACGACCGCCGCCGCGGCAAGACCGGTATAGCGATAACGACGTGGAAAGAGACGGATCTGCGCGGACGGCGGCTCGGGCGCGTTGGCGAGTTCGGGCGAGAGCTCGGGCGGCGGCCCGGCCCGGAGAAGGAGCTCATGGACACGGAGGAGGCGCTCGCGCTCGGCGCCGGAGATGTCATCCAGCAGGTCGTTGAGATTGGTACGAGGGTCGCTCATCGCAGTTCCCCCTCAAGGACATCGGCTAGACGAGCCAACCCTGAACGCGTTCGGGTCTTCACCGTGCCCAGTGGCAAACCGAGATGGTCAGCGACTTCGCTCTGCGAGAGGCCGCTCCAGTACGCGAGCTCGACTGCGATCCGCTCGTTGTCGGGAAGCTTGGCCACAGCGCGGTGGACGCGCCACGCCGTCCACGCCGTCTCTGTCTCCTCCGCAGGCCCCGGCTCGTCGGCCAGTTGGTCGGGCGCATCCGCGACCGCGAGCTCGGGCGAGCGACGAAGCATGTCGATCATGGTGTTGCGTGCAACGGTGAAGAGCCACGGCGCGCCTGGTCCTTTGTTCGGGTCATAGCGAGCTGCAGATCGCCAGATCGCTGCGAACGTCTCCTGCGCCGCGTCCTCTGCGCGGCCCCGGTCAGCGATGCGTCGCAACGCAAGGCCGAGGACTGAGCGTGCGTAGCGTCCATACAGCTCCTCGAACGCCCCGCGGTCGCGTGCCGCGATGCGCGAGATCAGCTCTGCGTCGGAGAGTTCAAGCGCCACGACCTTGATGCTCGCGACATTTGACGCTGAGGGCAAGTGCGTTCGGTAGACCGAACACTCAAGCCGCGGTGGCGCGACAGTCGAAACCAGAGACATAACAGATGTACGCAGGGACTCAGGCGGTGGTTTGTCGCGACGCTCCTGGGGGAGTCGCGCCCGTTCGCGCGACGCGACTCACCCGGGGAAGGTCCGGCAGTTGCCTATGCCTGCGCTGCGGCGAACCGGGCCGCAACCGCGTCCCAGCTCACGACGTTCCACCAGGCCGCGAGATAGTCGGGCCGGCGGTTCTGGTAGTTGAGGTAGTAGGCGTGCTCCCACACGTCGATCCCAAGGAGCGGGGTGTTGCCGTCCATGAGTGGGGAGTCCTGGTTCGGTGTCGAGGTGACGGCGAGCCCCGACCCGTTCCAGGTCAGCCACGTCCACCCCGAGCCGAAGCGCTTGACGCCCGCGTCGTTGATCTGGGCCTTCAGCGCGTCGAGCGAACCAAAGGTCGAGTCGATCGCACTGGCCAGGTCGCCCGTCGGAGCGCCACCGCCATTCGGGCCCATGATGTCCCAGAACAGCGAATGATTCGCATGACCACCGCCGTTGTTACGCACGGCCGTGCGCTTGTCCTCGGGAACCTGATCGAGGTTCGCGATCAGCTGCTCGATCGGTTGGTCGTCCAGGCCGGTGCCGTCCAGCGCCGCGTTCACGTTGGTCACGTACGCGGCATGGTGCTTGTCGTGGTGGATCTCCATCGTGCGTGCATCGACGTGTGGCTCGAGCGCGTCGAAGGCGTAGG
>JANNQQ010000188.1:0-2123 GCA_031400835.1 Actinomycetes bacterium
GTTCGTAGTCGTGATCACGAGCGGGTTCGGCACCACGAAGCCCTGTGATGAGATCGCCGAAATCGCATTGCCGAGCACACCAGCGGCCAGCACACCGGCCGCCGGAGGTACGAGAGCGGAGGGCACCCGCAGCAGGAGCACGAGTCCCGCGAGAAGGCAGAGGCACAGGACGAGCCATGACAGCGAACGGCTGTGGTACGCCCACTCGGGGGTGGCCGCAAACCGCTTGACCGCGAGATCCGCAAGCGTGAGCGGGAGGGCCAATCCTAGGGCGACGCGCATCGTCGACCGACCGTAGCAGCCGCTTGACAGGCTCGGCTACCCGCGCGCTGAGGGAGCGTCAGCCGCGCGCGGGAGGCTCCCACTCGGCTGCAAGTCGGTCAATCAGGAAACTGCGGGTCTGGCCGATTCCGATCCGCTCCTGTGCAAGTGAGTCACGATCGCGCACCGTGATCGTGTCGTCAACCAGCGTCTGCTCATCGATCGTAAACCCGAATGGAGTCCCAATCTCATCCTGCCGGCGATAGCGGCGTCCGATCTGTCCACTGTCGTCGTGCTCAACCATGGCCACGCGGCGCAGTTCCTCGTACAGCGCTCTCGCCTTCTCGGCCTGGCCGCCGTCGCGCGGGATGAGAGGCAGCACCGCCGCCTTGACGGGGGCGATCTGCGGGTGGAGCTGCAGCACCGTCCGCTCGCGCTCGCCCACAACCTCCTCGTAGTACGCGTCGCAGAGAAAGGCAAGCAGCGATCGGTTGAGTCCGGCGGCCGGCTCGATCACCGCCGGCGTGAAGCGCTCGCCGGTCGAGGACTCGACCCACTCAAGCTTTGTCCCGCTCGCCTCTGTATGGGCGCCAAGGTCGAACTGACCGCGATTTGCAATTCCCTCAAGCTCCGACCACCCGATCGGGAAGAGGTACTCGATGTCGCTCGTTCCGGTCGAGTAGTGCGAGAGCTCGTCGGCGTCGTGCGGCCGAACCTGGAGGTTCTCTGCCCGAATGCCAAAGCGCGTGTACCAACCAAAGCGTTCGTCGATCCAGTAGCGATACCACTGCTCGGCCTCGTCGGGTGGGACGAAGAACTCCATCTCCATCTGCTCGAACTCGAGCGTCCTGAAGATGAAGTTGCCCGGGGTGATCTCGTTGCGGAACGACTTGCCGACCTGGGCGATTCCGAACGGCGGCCGCCGTCGAGCGAGCTGCGCGACGTTCTTGAAGTTGATGAAGATTCCCTGTGCGGTCTCGGGGCGGAGAAACACCGGCTTCCCGGTCTCCTCGACCGGACCAACGCGCGTCTCAAACATGAGGTTGAACTGTCTGGCCTCGGTGAGATCGCAGGTCTCGTTCTCACCGGGATGCTTGCTGGGGCGCTGGCCACACTGGCTGGTCTCTAGGTGATCGGCGCGAAAGCGCTGCTTGCAGAAGCGGCAGTCGACCAGAGGGTCGGTGAACCCGCCGACGTGCCCCGACGCCTCCCAGACCTGCGGGTGGAGGATGATCGCCGAGTCGAGGGCGACTATGTCGTCGCGCTCGCGCACCATCGACTCGAGCCAGCGGGCCTTGACGTTCTCCTTGAGGAGCACGCCGTAGTGGCCGTAGTCGTACGACGAGCCAAGGCCGCCATAAATCTCCGACGACGGAAAAACGAAGCCTCTCCGACGGCAAAGTGAGACGATCTTGTCCATGGTGAGCGGCTCCGACATGAGGCGCAACCGTACCCGTAGGATCGCGATGGATGGCGGGCAAGGCGACCCCTGCAATAGCCGCGCTCCAGCACGCAGGGGTGGACTTTGTCATTCATGAGTACGGGCACGACCCGAAGGTCACCTCGTACGGCGAGGAGGCCGCGCAGCTGCTCGGGCTCGACCCTGATCGCGTCTACAAGACGCTCGTGGTAGATGTCGATGGCGCGCTCACCGTCGCGCTTGTCCCGGTTGTCGCGCACCTCGATCTACGGTCGCTCGGGAAGCGGGTTGGACTAGCCGACCCGAAGCTGGCCGAGCGCACGACGGGCTATGTGGCCGGCGGCATCAGTCCACTCGGCCAACGTAAGGCGCTGCCGACGGTGGTGGATGAATCGATAGAGGCGTTCGAGACCGTGTTTGTGAGCGCCGGTCGTCGCGGGCT
>JANNQQ010000189.1:0-4172 GCA_031400835.1 Actinomycetes bacterium
TGATGGGGACCGAAAGGTACCTCGTTTGGAGGTCGGCCTTCTCATCCCATCTATCCGCCTGCCGGACGGTGAGCGGATGCCGTTGACGCCGTGAGGACTGGCGAGGATCGTGGTGTTCTGGGTCCCGGCGGTCCGGGACGCTTGATCATCCTACGCGCGGCGCGGCCGACGCCCGGGTGGGCAAGGCTTCGTCCCGCAACGTCTGAGACGCATGCACGAACATAGTGTCAGAGAGAGTGCCACGGCCGCGCTTCGAGGCGTCGCCAGTGGGGAAAGCGGAGCGGACGCACGCTTGTTCGAGCTCGTCTACGACGAACTCCGATCGATGGCGAAACGACGGATATCGCGGCTGGCGCCCGGACAGACGCTGCAAGCGACCGCCCTGGTGCACGAGGTCTGGTTGAAGATCGCGGACCCGGACAAGGCCTGGGCCGGTCGGGCCGAGTTCTTCCGCGTCGTTGCACGAGCCATGCGCAACATCCTCGTCGACGGTGCGCGTCGCAAATCGAGCAAGAAGCATGGCGGTGGATACAACCACGTGTCGACCGCTTCGATCGTGAGCCCCGAACGCGAGGCGACGGCGCTGGAGTTCCTCGCGCTCGACGAAGCCCTCGTCGACCTCGAACGCCTCGACCCTCGAGCCGCCAAGATCGTCATGCTCCGCTACTTCGGTGGCCTCGAACTCGTGGACGTGGCGGGCATGCTCGAGGTTTCGGAACGTACCGTCGAGCGTGACTGGCGCTTCGCTCGATCCTGGTTGCATGACCGGATGGCGGAATCCGGGGGTGCGACATTGGACGCACCCGGGCAACCCGAAAGCGAGCGTCCGCACCCATGAGGGTCGGCCCTGCTCGAGAGGCTGCACGGTGAACGCCGCAGACTACAAGCGGCTCCGGAGCCTCTTCGACGAGGCGAGTTCTCTTCCCAGCGAAGAACGGGAGAGCTTCCTGGCAGGCCGATGCGGTGAAGATCTCGCGTTGCAGGATCAGCTGCGCCGCATGTTGGCGCACGACGAAGCGCCCCGGTCGATGTTGACGGCGCTGCCGGTCATGGAGTCGGACGAGGAAGAACTGGCGCCCGGCGCCATTGCGGTGCCGGGCTATGCCATTCGCCGAGTGATCGGCGAGGGCGGCTTCGGCGTCGTCTATGAAGCGGAGCAAACCCAACCGGTCCATCGGATCGTTGCCCTGAAGCTCATCAAGCACGGTTCGTTCTCGGCTACGGGCAAATCGCGGTTCACCATCGAGTGCGAGGCGCTCGCGCGCCTGGATCATCCGTCGATCGCCCGAGTGTACGACGCCGGCACGACCCCGACCGGGCACCTGTTCTGCGCGATGGAGTTCATCGATGGCACCTCCATCGTGGCGTTCGCGAACGAGCACCGGCTCACGGCGGTCCAGCGGATCGAGATGATGATCACGGTGTGCGAAGCAGCCCAGCACGCACATCAGCGCGGCATCCTGCACCGTGACTTGAAGCCGTCGAACATCCTGGTGACGCGCGTCGATGGGCGCGCCATCCCCAAGATCATCGACTTCGGCATCGCCAAGGTTCGCGACGAGCACGGCCAAGGCGGCGGCGGCCCCACGCTGTCGGGGGAGTTCGTCGGCACGCCGATCTACATGAGCCCTGAGCAGGCCGATCCCGCCCGCAGCGAGTTCGATACGCGATCCGATGTGTACTCGCTCGCCGTCGTGTTGTACGAGCTCTTGACCGGCACGACGCCGCTGCAGGCAACCCGAATGGCGCATTTGGGCCTCGAGGGCATGCTCCGCAGTCTGCGGCAAGACGATGTGCCACTGGCATCCGCGCGGCTCCGTGACCTTGGTGCGGATGCCGAGCGACACGCGCAACGCTGCAGCAGCAAGCGAGAGACGCTGCTGCGCCTGCTGCAAGGGGATCTGGATCGTGTGCTCGCGATGGCGCTCGAGAAGGACCGCGCGCGCCGCTACGAGAGCCCGCAGCAGTTCGGCGCCGATCTGGCGCGGTGGCTCCGCAACGACGCGGTGATCGCTCAGTCGCCGACCACTACGTATCTGTTGCGCAAGTTCGCGCGGCGACACCGGGGCAAACTCGCCGTCGGTGCTTCGGCCCTCGTGCTCCTGGTTGGCGGAGTCGTCGGCACGACGATCGGACTCATGCGGGCGCGAGAGGAAGCCTGGACCAGTGGCGCGAACGAATCGTACCTGAACAACGACCTGCTGGCTTCGGTGTCACCCGAAGGGATGGGGACCGCCGACGTGACTTTGCTGGAGATCCTCGACAACGCCTCGCGACGTCTCGATGGACGCTTCGATGAGCGACCCATTGTCGAGATCGCGTTGCGGACCACGCTGGGATCGAACTACCGATCGCTTGGCCGGAGCGAGCCATGCCAACACCACATCGAAAAGGCGTGCCTCCTCGCCAAGCAGCATCTGGATCCGGATGACCCGCGGCGCTTGCGTGCGTTGCGCGAACTCGGTGCGGCCCGTTACATCGCGGGGCGCTACGCGGAAGCGGAGCCGTTGTTGCGGGAAGCCCTGGACCGCAGCGTGCGCGTGCTTGGCGAGGAAAATGAAGAGTCGATCGCGGCCGCGTTCCATCTGGCCAGCGTGTATGGCGAACATCCCGATCAGCAGCAGGCGCGCGCGTTGGTCGATCATTGGCTGCCGATCAGTCGTGCACGGTTGGGCGAGGCGCATCCGCAGACGATCCAGTTCTCGTTCGGACTCGGGCACATCCTCGTCGCCAACGGCGAAGTCGATGCAGCACTCGAACTCTTCGAGAACACGCTGGGCCGCGCCCGCGCCGAACTCGGGGCAACGGATCGGCTCACCCTGCTGCTGACCCTCGAGGTGGCGAGGCTGAAAATGGCGCGGGGCGCGAAGGCCGAAGCCGAGCAGATCCTGCGCAAGGCTGCCGCAGAGTCCACGGTACGTCTCGGCACGCGGCATCCGACGACCCTGAACATCAGGACGCAACTCTGGGGGCTGCTGCAGGAGGATGCCAAGGACCTGGTCGAAGCGGACCGGCTGCTCGACGAGTTGCTGGATCTGTGGCAGAAGGAGCTGCCTGTTGGTCATCCGACGCTGACCACCTTCCTGAGGGATGCTGGCGTCCATATGGCCAGTCGCGGCCCCGAGGAACAGGTGCGGGGTCTCTTGGAGAAGCTCGTGATCGCGCTGGCGGACTCGCCCTCGGCGATCCTGCTCCGAGCCCTGGAGAATCTCGCGGTGCTCGCCGAGCGCCGGGGTGCTTCGGCAGAGGCGCAGACCTGGCGAGAGCGCCGCGCCCAGGTCGCCGCACGCTTGCCGGCGGAACAGAAGCGCTGAGCCCAGGTCAGCTTCGGGCAGTTCTCGTGGCCTGCCGCGCGGTCGCGGCGGCGACCCGCGCGGAAAATCTGGAGACCTCGTGTCGGGCCGCAGGCCTGGATTTCGGAAGGGTAGGCAGACGGGGCTCCCCGTCCTCATCCCCCACCAAGCCTCCTGCCTAGAAAGGAAGACCCATGAAAGTCGCGAACCAAGCTGTTTCCCTATCGGTGCTCGCCGCCATCGCGTTCGGCGCCGCACCAGCCCTGGCGCAGACCGTTGTGCAAGGCCCGATCATCAACCCTGCCAATGGCCATACCTACTACCGCCTGAGCAACTCGAACTGGACGGCCGCGGAAGCCGCTGCAGTCGCGCTCGGTGGACACCTGGTCACGATCAACGACTCCGCTGAGAACGAGTTCGTTCGCGCGACCTTCGCCAACGCGCCTGGCGCCGGCCGCGTATGGCTGGGCTACAACGACGGAGCGACCGAGGGCTCGTTCGTCTGGGCGAACGGAGAGCCCACCTCTTACACTCTATGGGCGGCCGGGGAACCTAACAACAACGGCAACGAAGACTACACCGTCATGTATGCCAACAATGGCAACTGGGCGGATGTGGCTGACCTGGCCAGCCCGCCGGGAATCGGCGATGTCTACGGCGTCGTCGAGTTCCTGTCCCAGGTTGTGCAAGGCCCGATCACCAACCCTGCAAATGGTCATACCTACTACCGCCTGAGCAACTCGAACTGGACGGCCGCGGAAGCCGCTGCAGTCGCGCTCGGTGGACACCTGGTCACGATCAACGACTCCGCTGAGAACGAGTTCGTCCGTTCCAACTTCGCGAGCGCAGTTGGCGTCGGCCGCGTATGGCTGGGCTACA
>JANNQQ010000190.1:0-3424 GCA_031400835.1 Actinomycetes bacterium
GCGGCGAGCCCCGCCGGCGTCGGCTCGCCGTCCGACTCGGTCGTGTGGCAGTGCAGCGCGCAGCGGAGAGCGAGCGCTGTTTGAGGGAGAAGAGTGTGCACGGGTGGAAACGATCCTGTGAGGAGGCTTTGCCTGACCTCCCGGTCAATGGTAGCCTCGGCCGACTCCTTGTTCACCGCTCGCGCGGCAGTCTCACCGGAAGGACTCCACCCGTGTACGACCGCGACCCGACGCCATTCGACGTACGCCGCCTCCTCCTGGCGAACGAGAGGCTCACGCGCCGTTCGTTTGTTACCGCGGCTGGGCTCGGGATCGTCACGTTGTCGCTCACGGGGTGCGACTCGAAGAGCTCCTCCGACGGGACGACCACCACGGTGACGGACGTCGGTCCGACGCCCGCGGCGCTGAAGGCGCTCCCAGGCCCGCCAGCGGGGAACGGCGTCTCTGGCGGCCGCGTGGTCGTCGGGTTCCTCAACGAGGGGAACTCGTGGGATCCCGCGCTTGGCTACACCGAGACATCGTGGGACTCGATCTGCAATCTCACGTTCTCGCCCCTCTACTCGTACAGCGTCGACGAGGAGCCGCTCCCGAATGCGGCCTCGGCGATGCCCGAGGTGAGCGCTGACGGGCTCGTCTACACGATTCCACTCCGCGAGGGTGTCACCTTCCACAACGGCCGCGCCGTGACCGCGGCGGACTACAAGTACGCCTGGGAGCGCGTCCTCGATCCCAAGCTCCAGAGCTGGGCTTCGAGCTACATCGCCACGATCGCGGGGGCAAGCGAGCGGCTCGCCGGCAAGGCAGCTGATGTCTCCGGCATCCGTGTTATCGACGACCTCACGCTCGAGGTCACGCTCGTCCAGCCAGATGTCACCCTCCTCTATGCACTTACGCAGCCGTTCATGGCGCCCGTGCCGCGCGAGGAGGTCGAGCGCCTCGGCAAGAAGTGGGGTGTCTCCGACGTCGTAGGCAACGGGCCCTTCAAGCTCATCTCGTATGACCCGTCTCGCCAGAAGGCAGAGTTCGTAAAGCATGAGGGGTACTACTGGCCCGGACTCCCCTACGTCGACGAGATCGGGTTCGAGTGGGGCCTCGACGCATCCGTGCAGCTCCTCAAGCTGCAGCGCGGCGAGGTGGACGTCCTCTACTCCGGGTTCTCGCCCGAGCAGCTCGTCCGGGTGGGCTCGAGTGCCAAGCTGAAGAGGTACCTCTACAGCCAGCCGCTCTACGCGGCCCGGTGGCTGAACCTCAACCCTAGCGTCGAGGCGTTTCGCGACCAGAAGGTGCGGGAGGCCCTCAACTGGGCCACAGATCGCGAGCAGCTCGCGCGCATCACCAAGCAAGAGGCTGTCCCCTATGGCTCGCCCTACCCCGAGACATTCCTCGGGAGTGAGCGCACGTTCACGCCGTACACCTTCGACCCCGAACGTGCGCGCGAGCTCCTCGCCGAGGCGACCGGCGAGCTGCGCGCAACGCTGTACGTCACCGACAGCCCCGAACCGCAGCTTGGGCAGATCCTCCAGCAGCAGTGGAAGGACGTTGGTTTCGACCTCGAGCTAAAGCAGATCGGCCTCGACGCGTCGTACGACCTCGCGCTCAAAGGCAAGCTCGACGTCTGGTTTTCGACGTACTACGCGGTGTATCCGACGCCGATCGACCTCGTCAGCCAGTACTACGAGACGGGTGGCGGCTCCAACTACACGAAGTACTCGAACCCCGAGGTCGACCGGCTCACGCAGGTCGCCCGCGCCACGACCGACGAGGCCGAGCGCACCACGCACCTCGCCAAGGTCGAGCAGATCCTCGGCGATGACGCCGTCCACGTGTTTCTGCAGACGGTGAACTGGCTGATGGGGGCCGATCGCGAACGCCTGCAAAACTTCGCCTACTCGGGTGTCTACGGCGCCTACTACGACCGTCTCTGGGTCAAGAGCTAGCTTGCTCGGAGTGGGGCGCAGCGCCCCACTCCTGACCGGGATCGGGATCCTCGTGTTTATGGGGTTGCTCGCCCTCGCTGCGCCCCTGTTCGGAGACCCGAACGCCACTCCCATCGATGGGCTCACCCCGGACGGGCTGCCGTTCGGCGCCCTTGGAGACGGGCACCTTCTCGGGACCGACCTTCTCGGCCGTGACCTCGCCGCCCGCACGGCGCACGGCGCCCGGGCGACACTCGGGTTCACCTTCATTGCAAACGTCATGTCGGTGGGTCTCGGCACCCTCGTCGGCGTTGTCGCCGGGTTCTACCGCGGCTGGGTCGAGCACGTCCTGATGCGCGTCACCGACGTCTTCCTCTCGATCCCGACGGTGGTCTCGGGACTTGCTCTCGCGAGCATCTTTGGCACCGGAATCATGGGGATCGTGATCGTCGTGACCGCGCTCTACTGGGCCTGGACGGCACGGCTCGTCTTCGGTGAGACGCTCGGCCTCCGTCGCCGGACATACGTCGATGCAGCCGTGGCGATGGGTGTCCCGGGACGCGTGATCCTCCGGCGGCACATCCTTCCGCATCTCGCCCCACTCCTCCTCGTGGTCGCAGCGCTCAACGGCGCGTCGGTGGTCGCAATCGGCTCAGGGCTCTCGTACCTCGGAGCCGGGATCCAGCCGCCCACCCCTGAGTGGGGCAACATGCTCGCCGAGGGGCAAGACGCAATCGATTACGCGCCGCATCTCCTGCTCACCCCGCTCCTCTGCATCGTCCTGACGGTCTTCGCGTTCGTCCTCATCGGCCACACCCTGGCGCAGCGTGGCTCCGTCTCGCTTCGAGGCTCATGGCTCGATATCTGAGTATCCGCATCTTGCTCGGTTTCGTCTCGATCCTCGGCGTGATCCTGCTCACGTTCGTCCTCCAGTTCAGCCTCCCGGGCGACCCGGCCCGCAGGGTCGCCGGCCCAAGGGCGTCCGAGGAGGTGCTCGAGCGCGTTCGTCAGGATCTGCGCCTCGATGACTCGCTCCCCGTCCAGCTAGCGGGGTACCTCGGCGGTGTCTTCACAGGAGATTTAGGCGTCTCGTATGTCCAGCGCCGACCGGTGAGCGACATGATCCTGGAGCGGCTTCCGGCGACGCTGTACCTCGCGCTTGCCGCACTCCTGTTCGAGATCGTGGTCGGCGGTGCGCTCGGCGTGTGGGACGGGCTCCGAAAGAAGCGGAGTCGCCTCCTGGCGGCTGCAAACGTCGTGCTGCTTTCGATCCCGACCTACACGCTCGGATTCCTCATGCTCTTCGTCTTCGCGTACCGTTTCGCCGTCTTCCCGCTGGGAGGCGGGCCTGGGGTGGCAGAGCTCATCCTTCCCGCCCTCGCGCTCGGGCTCTTCGGGATCCCGTACTACGCGACCGTCGTCTCCGAGTCGGTGCGCGAGGCCCTCTCGTCGAGCTACGTGCGCACCGCGGTCGCAAAGGGGCTCCCGACTCGCGGGATCATCACGCG
>JANNQQ010000191.1:0-15917 GCA_031400835.1 Actinomycetes bacterium
GTCCCTCGGTCAGAGGGCAACCTCGCGCATCTGGTGGTCGGTCGCGTGATCTCTGCCGACAAGCACCCGAACGCCGATCGTCTCCAGCTCTGCCAGGTCGACGTCGGTAACCCCGATCCACAGCAGATTGTCTGCGGGGCCTGGAACTTCGGAGTGGGGGCCACCGTGGCGGTTGCTCTGCCCGGCGCCACCGTCCTCTCAAAGGATGGCGAGGCGTTTGCGCTGAGTGAGGCAACGCTCCGAGGCGAGGTGTCACGCGGGATGATCCTCGCCGAGGATGAGGTTGGCCTCGGCTCCGACCACCAGGGGATCATGCTCCTGGAGGACGGGCTTGAGCCTGGATCGCCGCTCCATGAGGTGCTTCCAATCTGGGAGCAGGTCCTCGATGTGACGCCCACCGGGAATCGCGTCGACCTCCTCTCAATGGTCGGGCTGGCGCGTGAGGTCGCTGCGTTGTTTGAAGGCGACCTCATCGAGCCGGTGACCGTCGAGCCCCCAATCCTCCATCCGCAATGGCTTGGGGTCGAGGTCAAGGACTTCGTCGCCTGCCCGCGATACGTTGCCCGCGCGTTCAAGGACGTGACGGTCGGCCCCTCGCCGACGTGGCTTCGAGCGCGTCTCAACCTGGCAGGGATGCGCTCAATCTCGAATGTCGTCGACGTCACCAACTACGTCATGCAGGTGTTCGGGAGTCCGTTGCACGTCTTCGATCGGAGCCACCTGCACGAAGGCTCGATTGTGGTACGGCATGCGAACGAAGGGGAGGAGTTGCGCACGCTCGATGGCACCGTGCGTCGGCTCGACGCGCGTGATCTTGTCATCGCCGATGGCGAGAAGGCTGTGGCGCTCGGCGCCATCATGGGTGGTCTCGACTCGGAGGTGAGAGACGCCACGACCGAGGTGCTCCTCGAGGCAGCGAACTTCGAGCCGATTGGGGTTCTTGAGACCTCCGAGCGGCTCTCGCTGCGTACGGAAGGTTCGAACCGCTGGGAGAAGGGGGTCGATCCGTACCTCGCCGAGCCGGCGGCGGCGCTTGCAACCCGGATGATCGTCGACCTCGCTGGGGCCGAGCTGGTGGGCGCAGTCGACATCAACCAGGGGTTGCCGGCACGTCCGGTCGTGACACTGCGACCCGAGCGCACAAGCCGTGTTCTTGGGCTTGAGGTCCCACCGGACGAGCAGCGCGCGATCCTGGAGCGCCTCGAGTTCGAGGTCACAGACGACTGGGCAGTGACGGTGCCGACGTTTCGGGCTCGCGACGTGACCCGCGAGATCGATCTCGTCGAGGAGGTCGGGCGGGTCGTGCTTGACCGCGTCCCGAAGACGATGCCGCTGCGTCGTGCTGTCGCAGGTCACCTTTCGCGGGCTCAGCGACTCCGGCGTACCGTCGAGGACGTTCTCGTGGGCGCGGGGTACACCGAGGCGTACACGTGGAGTCTCGTGGGCGCCGATCCGCATCCGAACGTGATCCGGCTCCCCGAGCCGATGGCTGCCGAGCAGGCTCTCCTCCGAACGACTCTCGTTGAAGGCCTCGTCGAGGCGGCCCGCATCAACGTGGACGCTGGCAACCGACCGATTGCGCTCTTCGAGCTCGCTCAGGTCTACCTCCCTTCGGGCTCGCAGCTGCCCGAGGAACGCTGGCGCGTTGGTGGCATCGTCGAGGGCGGTTACGACCCCGCCCGGCGCGCAGTCGAAGTGCTGCATGAGGTGCTCAAGATCGAGCTTCGTGCGGAACGCGGAGAGCATCCTGCGCTCCATCCAGGGAAGACAGCGCTCTGCGACGCTGGCGCTTGGGGGGAGCTCCACCCGGCCCTGCTTGAGGGCACGTGGGGTCTCTTCGAGCTCGATGTTGCAACGCTGTGCGCTTCCGTTCCCGAGCGTTTGCTCTACGAGGACGTGATCACCTATCCGGCGAACCTTCAGGACATCGCTGTGGTCGTCGACCGCGAGCTCGAGGCAGGCGCGCTTGTCGATGCGGTGCGAGAGTCGGCCGGCAGCGAGCTGTACGAGGCACAGGTCTTCGACGTCTACGAGGGCGATCAGATTGGAGTTGGCAAGAAGTCGGTCGCGATCCACCTGTCGTTCCGGTCACCCGTGCGCACCCTCACGGACGATGACGTTGCCGTGGTCAGAGAACGTATTGTGGCCGCGCTTGCTGAGCGTTTCGGCGCGACGCTGCGCGCCTGACCAATCCGGTTATCCTTCTCGCCCGTAATGAAACACATGCTGTCTACGAGGAGGAGAGCGGCCGTCGTCCTCGGGGTGTCATTCGCGCTCCTTCTTGCCGGCGCGGCGATCGCCGTGACGCATGCCACCAAGCTCCGTGGCAGCGTTGGGCCCGGGTTCGGAATCAGCCTGCGGGACGCCGAGGGCGCCAACGTCACTACCCTCGCTGCAGGTGCAGTGGAGCTTGAGGTCGAGGACAAGGCGGACTCGCACAACTTCCACCTGACGGGGCCGGGGGGAGTGGATGTTGCGACGAGCGTTGATGCGGTCGAGAACAGAACCTTCGCCCTGACGCTTGTCGATGGCCGCTACGTGTTCATCTGCGATGTGCACCCATTGACGATGACGGGGAGCTTTGCGGTGGGTAACGCGCCGCCGCCTCCTCCTCCGCCTCCTCCTCCGTCGCCGACACCACCGCCACCGCCGTCGCCGACACCACCGCCGCCGTCTGCAGCAGTCGGTGCGACGGTTGTCCTCACTGGTGGACCTGGCGCCGTTCTCACCTTGAAGACGCGGGCTGGAAAGACCGTTCTGCGTCTCCGCCCTGGCAGCTACACCTTCACCGTTCGTGACCGCGCGGCAACGCGAGGACTACGTCTGCGGGGCGCGGGCGTGACACGCGCGACAACAGCGACCTTCGTTGGGACGAAGGTCTGGAAGGTCACCTTGCGAAAGGGGACGCTGACGTATCAGGCGGAGCCCCAGGTAGGTACACGGCGGGGGACTGTCGTCGTCGGGTAGGGCGCGCTAAAGAACTTTGCCGCCGACGACCCAGGTCGCGCCCTGGGTATCGACGTTGTCGGTTTGCGACAGCAGCCGAAGCACCTCAACGCGACCCGGAAGGTTCTCTTCATCGAGTCGCTCGAAACAGCGTCGAGCCATTGAGGGCGCGACGCCATAGCCAGCCTGCCGCCCACAGCGGAACGTGAACGCGAGCTCTTGACCAGCTCGCGTGGGATTCAGCGGGGCACAGAGAAGAGCGGTGCGCGGAAGCTCGTCGCTCGAGTCGATCTCAAGACGGCAGAGGAGATCGCTCCAGTCGGAGGGCAGTGTCGCGAGCACGGCGTCCCAGGCCGCTGCTACAGGCTGTGACGCTGCGGTCGACGGCATGGACACGTCCTCGCCGACCACGCCTTCCTGCCGCAGCGCACACCAGACCCGCGCATTGTCGAGCGTGCCAAACAGCCTTCGCGCAGCCTGTGGGCCGCTTGATCCTTCGAGCCTGCCCACCGTGAGCGCGATCTCATCCTCGACGAGCCCGGGACTCATCGAGCCGAGAATGCGCGCTGCCTCTCCGAGTTCGGAGGGCTGCTCAGGCGTGACCCGGAGCGTGATGGTCTCCCATCCTGCGGGGAGTCGTCGCTCAAGCGCACTCCATTGATCAACGAGCTTCATGTGACGTCAGCATAATGACCGCCATGTCTGGCGCAGAGCGAACCGACACGAGGCGCTGAGCATGGCCACCGAGGTCAAGCTCCCACGTCTTGGGCAGGGAATGGAATCGGGGACGATCGTCCGATGGCTGAAGGGCGAGGGCGATGCAGTCCGTCGCAGCGAGCCGTTGTACGAGCTCGACACCGACAAGGTCACGCAGGAGGTTGAGGCCGAGACCGATGGGTTCCTGCTGAGGATCCTCGTCGCAGACGGCGAGGTGGCGGTTGGGACGACGGTTGCGGTGATCGGTGCCGAGGGCGAGGATCCCTCAGCTCTGGCCGTCCCGGAGGCGGCGGAAACGTCGTCGATTCGACCGCCGGCGTCTGAGAAGCCAGCTGACGTTCCTGAAGCCGCAGCTCCGCCCGCAGATCTACCCGCTCCCCTCTCACCGCCTGTGCGGACGAACGGTCTAGTCAAAGCAAGCCCACTCGCACGGCGGATGGCGCGTGAGCAGGGGGTCGACCTCACCACGGTCGTCGGCACCGGCCCCGACGGCCGGGTCGTTGCGCAGGACGTCCAACAGACGCCCGCGGGTTCGGGTGTTCCCGTTCCGTCCACGCCGGTGGCGGTTGCGCTGACGGAGGTCCAGGTGGTTCCGCTCACGAGCATCCGCAAGACCATTGCCCGCCGACTCACCGAGGCCTGGACGGCTCCTGTGTTTCAGCTCGGAGCCTCAGTCGACGCGACCGAGATCCGCGCGCTGCGCGAGGCTCTTGTTGCACAGTTGGCCGAAGGCGCGGCCAAGCCAACCGTCAACGATCTTCTCGTCAAGCTGTCGGCAGTGGCGCTCGTGCGTCACCCGGCCGTCAACGCTCAGTTCACAGGCGATGCGATCCATCGCTACCCGAATGCGCATGTCGGTATCGCCGTTGCAGCACCCAACGGGCTTGTCGTTCCGGTCATACGGAATGCCGAGCGCTTGAACCTTCGCGAGATCGTCGGTGCTCGCGCCGACCTCGTATCTCGAGCGCGCGACGGGAAGCTCACCCTGGCCGACATGGAGGGTGGCACGTTCACGATCTCCAACCTCGGGATGTTCGGCGTAGAGCAGTTCTCCGCCGTGCTCAATCCGCCGCAGGTCGCAATCCTCGCCGTGGGTGCGGTGAAGGACGAAGCGGTCGTCGTCGACGGTGAGATCGACATCGCCCCAATCATGCGGCTCAGCCTGACGTGTGACCACCGCGCAATCGACGGTGCAGACGGGGCGCAATTCCTGCAGACGCTCGTCGCGCTGATCGAGCAGCCCTCCCTGGCGTTGTGAGCGACGGACAAGGCGACATCGTCGTTCGTCGCGGTGGCGCGCAGGACACGCGCTTTCTCCGTGACATGCTCCACCACGCCTACTACTGGAAAGAGCGCGATCCGGACATCGGTCCCGGGCCTGTCGCGCTGTACGTGAAGGCGTGGGGGAGGCGCGGTGATACGGCGGTGATCGCGCTTGAGCACTCATTCCCGGTTGGCGCAGCCTGGTTTCGCCTGTTCACGATCGAACGCCCCGGATACGGATTCGTGAGTGCGTCGACCCCTGAGCTCGCGATCGCAGTCGTCCCGAGCGCGCGGGGAAAGGGAGCCGGTGGAATGCTGCTCGGGGCGCTTCTAGCCCGGGCCCGCGAAGAGGGGCACGCGACGATCTCGCTTAGCGTCGATAGTGCAAATGCCGGTGCAATCGAGCTCTACACCCGCCACGGCTTTGCCCCCGTAGGCGACGCTGGCGGGTCGCTCACAATGCTCGCGCAGCTCGATTGAGAAATGCGACGGAAGGAAGCATCGACATGAACTGTGACGTCGTCGTCCTTGGTGGCGGCCCCGCGGGATACACCGCCGCGATCCGCGCCGCTCAACTCGGAGGCAAGGTCATCTGCATCGAGAAGGAGGCTGCTCTCGGTGGGACCTGCCTGCGCGTTGGATGCATACCGACAAAGGCCTGGGTGCAGACCGCTCATGCGCTGCACGACGCCCGCGAGACGGTCGGTCGTCTCGGAGTCGTCGTGGGCGAGCATCCGACGCTCGACTTCGCAGCAGCCGGAGCATGGAAGGACGGCGTTGTTTCGCAGATGACCGGTGGGGTCGCATCGCTGCTCGAGGCAAACGGCGTCGAGTGGATCAGGGGGACGGGCGCGTTCGCAAGCCCAACCACGATGACGGTTGATGGGACGCAGACCATCACCTTCGGCAGCGCGATCGTTGCTACCGGGTCGACACCAGTCCGGCCGCCGATCCCCGGTTTGGATTCGCCGCGCTGCATTGATTCGACGGGGCTCCTCTCTGTGACCGAAGTGCCGCAGCGCCTTGTGATCCTCGGCGGCGGCATCATCGGGTGCGAGTTTGCCTCGATCTTCGAGCGCTTCGGAAGCGCCGTGACGATCATCGAGATGCTTCCCGGCCTCATTCCGACCGAGGACGCGGACGCTGGAAAGGAGCTGCAGAAGGCGTTCAAGAAACGCGGAATTGGATTGCACCTCGGAAAGCAGTGCACCGCGGTCGAGGACGACGGTGACAAGCTCACCGTGCGCTTCGGTGAGGGGGAGTCCGTCGAGGCCGACCTGATGCTCGTGGCGGTTGGACGCGTGGCTGTGGTTGAAGGGCTTGGGCTTGAGGCCGCAGGTGTCACCATCGAGTCACGACGCATCCCCACCGACGATCACCGACGGACGAACGTGCCCAACATCTACGCAGCCGGAGATGTCGCCGGCTACTGGCAGCTTGCGCATACAGGGTTCCGCGAAGGTGAGGTGGCGGCGGAGAACGCAATGGGTCACGAAGCGACGATCGGCTCGCCCGCAGTTCCGCGTCCGATCTACACCGACCCGGAGATCGCAGGTGTTGGGCTCACCGAGGCGCAGGCGAGGGAGCTCTACGGTGATGAGAACATCGCGGTAGGTCGCTGCCCTTGGGCTGCGATTGCGCGTGCAGTTATGAGCGGGGCGACCACCGGTTGGGTGAAGACGATTCATGAGACGACGTACGGCGAGCTCCTTGGTGTCGTCATCGTCGGTTCGCATGCCACCGATCTCATCGGTGAGGCGGTCGTCGCACTCGACGCGGAGTCGACGATCGAGACGATCGCGGATGGCGTTGCGCCCCATCCGACACTCGCCGAGGCGCTGAAGGAAGCGGCTCTCGTTGCGCTTGGCCGCGCGATTCACTTACCTCCGCGTCGGCGGTAACCTGGGTTCATGCGCGACCGCAAGAACGCACTCATCTGGGCGCTTGGCTGGTGGTTTCTTCGTCGGGCGATCCGCCGGCGTGCACAGAGTGCGGCGAGGGGCGGCGGTATCCGGAAGCTCGGACTTGCGCTCATGCTTTCAGCGCTCGGCGCCGGTGCGTTCGTGGCCTGGCGGAAGTTCGGGAGTGCTGGTGGAGAGAGTGGCGGCGGAGCTCCCCGCGCATCTCGGGCCGAACCGGATCCGCGCTCGCCCGCTCAGGTGTGACCGAGTCACGCCCGCTCGTGCGGCCGACGATTGCGCGGCTCCCGGCGTGCCCGCCGGGGCTCGGTCTCGGTTCGCTGCCCGCGGCGCTTGGCGTCGAGCAGGTTGTTTCCCTTGGGCTGAACGAGGGGACAGAGCCTCCGTTCCCAGCTGCACTCGAGGCGATCGCCGCGGGGATTTCCAGCGTGAATCGCTATTCGGCCCGCGGATCGAGAGAGTTGGTTGAGGCGCTCGCCCGGTTCCACCACGTCTCGCAGGATGAGGTATTCGTCTCGGCGGGGGCAGATGCTGCGATTGGGTATGTCTGCCAGGCATGTCTCGACCCGGGCGATGAGGCGATCGTTCCGTGGCCGTCATTCCCGAGCTTCGTGCGCGATACCGAGCGGCGCGATGCGGTACCAGTTCTCGTCCCACTCAACGAATGGTCGATTGGCGTGGATGATCTGCTCGAAGCAGTAACGCCACGAACGCGACTCGTCTTTATCGCTACTCCGAACAACCCCACCGGGCTGGCGCTCGACCAGCGCGACGCCTTGCGGCTGGCACGGAGCCTCCCGGACGATGTACTCCTCGTCGTCGACGAGGCGTACTTTCACTACCTCGAGCCGGACGATCGATTCGATGCGATAGAGGACGTGTTCAGAACTGGGCGGCCGACTCTCGTGCTTCGCACGTTCTCGAAGCTCTACGGTCTCGCAGGGCTCCGGGTTGGCTATGGGATCGGCTCGGCGGTGGTGGTCGATGCGATGCGGCGGGTTCAGCGTGGATACGACGTTGGTGCGCTCTCCCAGGCGGCCGCGCTTGCGTCGCTCGGGGATGCGACCGAGGTCATCCGCCGTCGGAAAGCGAACCACCTTGCGATCGACTCGCTTGCCGCGCTGCTTGCCCGTCACGGACTCGATCCCCTTGGTGAGAGCCGCGGCAACTTCGTTCTCGCCCGCGTCGGCGCAGACGCGACCAGGGTCGCCGCCGCGCTCGAGGCGCTCGGGATCATGGTTCAGAATGGAGCGCCATTCGGGGCGCCGGGGACGCTACGGATCACAGCCGGCACGAGCGACGACCTCGAGGCGCTCGATAGCGCGCTGACGGCCGTGTTTAGCTCCGGTTAGGGCGGCGGGGGTTCGCCGATTGCTCCGGTACCCTGATCGGCTAGGTGCTGCGGCCCTCCCTGTATGAAGACGACGCTCAAAAGAGGGATTGGACGCGGGGCATGGCTCACGGATGGAGCTGGGGTCGGTCTCCCTTCCGGGGCGCTCCCGTCGGTCACCGTCTACCGCCAGCCTGAGGCTGTCCCCCCGACCCGTGGTGCTCGGACTCGTCGGGCGCTTGGCTGGGTAGGGGTCGTGCTAGCGGTTGTCGGCTCGGGTATTGCGGGCGGTGCGTATCTCTACGCGCACGAGACAGTGAAAGCGCTCGGGCCCAAATCGGACGACGTCAAGGTCGCCTCGCAGGTGCTCGATACGCCGCTCCCTGGTCAGCCGGCGACTGCGCTCGTGATCGGGTACGACCATCGCGCGGATGTGGGGAAGAACACGCCATCCCGGTCAGACACGCTCATGCTCGTACGGGCAGATCCGGACAACGAGACGATCTCGATGCTCTCGTTTCCCCGTGACATGAGTGTTGAGATCGTGTGTCCCGGCAAGGGAACCTGGACAGACAAGATCAACGCTGCCTACGCCCAGTGCGGATCGAAGGGGACGCTCGAGACCGTGCGTAAGCTCACGGGTGTCCAGGTCAACTACCTGATGACCGTCAACTTCCGCGGGTTCCGGCAGCTCATCGACTCGCTCGGCGGGGTCTGGATGGACATCGATAGGCGGTACTTCAACGACCGCGGCGGGCCGACTGGATACGCAACGATCAACATCCAGCCGGGCTACCAGAAGCTCACGGGTCTTCGGGCGCTTGACTTCGTCCGGTTCCGACACACCGACTCGGACATCTTTCGCAACGCGCGCCAGCAACTCTTCGTGCGGTCGTTCAAGGACGAGATCAAGTCCAGCTTCTCGGCGGTGAAGCTACCGCGCGTCATCAAGGTGGTCACGAGCAACGTCGAGGTAGCCCAGGGCGGCGGAAAGGAAGTATCCCCGCGGACGGTGCTCTCCTACGCCCTGCTCGCCTACTCGCTTCCGCCGGGGCATGTCTTCCAGTCACGAATCGACGGGCTCGAGGGCTCCTCCGACCTGACCACGTCGTCGGAGAACATTCAGCGTGCCGTCCGCGAGTTCTCGAACCCCGACGTCGAGTCGCCAGGTAAGGCCACTGCAGTCGCGCTCGGTGAGAAGGTGAAGAAGAAGGCGCCTCCGCCGCGTGACACGTCGGTTACCGTCCTCAACGGCAATGGCGTCAGTGGCTCCGCGTCCGAGGCCAACTACCTCCTCACCCAGCGGTCGTACAACATGGTGCTCCCGCCGAATGGGATCCCGGCGAACGCCCCGAGCTACGACTTCTTCCGGACGGTCATCTATTTCGATCCCGAGCAGACGGGTGCGAAGCTTGCGGCAGAGAAGCTCGCGGCATTGTTCGGGTCGGCCGACGCGAAACCGATGTCACCCGCGATTCGACAGCTGGCCAACAGTTCGATGCTCGTTGCAGTCGTCGGGCAGACCTTCCACGGGCGGCTCGCCTCGGCGCCGGTCGACCAGACGCCCGAGCGAACGCCGCCGCAGGTCGTAGTCGGCACGGGCGCCTCGCTGGAGCTGCTTCGCGAGGCGCGCAATGAGGTTGAGTTTCCCGTGATGGTGCCGACCGTCATCGAGCGATCCTCGTGGATCGACCGTGAAAAGCCGATCCGCGCGTACTTCATGGACAAGGACAAGAAGGAGCACAAGGGGATTCGACTGACGTACAAGATGGGCTCGAACGAGTACTGGGGTATCCAGATGACCGACTGGAACGAGGCGCCGGTACTGAGCGGCCGCAACTTCGTACGCCGAATCAAGGGGCGACGCTACGAGCTCTTCTACAATGGCCCCCGTCTGCACATGGTCGTCCTGCGAACGAAGGACGCCTCGTATTGGGTCGTCAACTCGCTCCTCGACCGGCTCTCGAACGAAACGATGATCGCAATCGCCAAAGGTCTCAAGCCGCTCGGCGCGGTCGATCGGTGACGGTCGATCGGCTCTCCGCGACTATTCTGCGCCGGTCGTGACTGCTGAGCGCAAGAACGTTGCCGTTTTCGGAGCCGGGTACGTCGGTCTCGTCACCGGCGCTTGCTTCGCCGAACTCGGACACCACGTTGTCATTCGTGACGTGCTTCCCGATCGCGTTGCTGCGCTCCGACGTGGAGAGGTGCCGATCCACGAGCCTGGGCTCGACGAGCTGCTCGCGCGGAATGCCGAGCGCCTTCTCTTCACCACCGATGTCGCTGTCGCGATCGACGGAGCCGACTTCGTCTACGTTGCCGTCGGAACGCCACCCACATTCTCGGGCGACGCCGATCTCACGGCCGTCTGGACCGTGATTGACGAGCTTCCAAACGTCGACCGCCGGATCGTCGTGGTGATGAAGAGCACTGTCCCCGTTGGAACCGGCCTCAAGGTGCGTCAGCGTCTGGACGAGCGTGGGATGACCGACGTTGGCTACGCCTCGAACCCCGAGTTCACCGCCGAGGGCACAGCGATCCGCGACTTTATGCACCCTGACCGCATCGTCATTGGTGCGTTCGAAGCGGACGACGCCGACGCAGTATCCGACCTCCACGCGGGCATCGACAGTCCGCTTGTCCGCGCCGATGTCGCCTCCGCCGAGATGATCAAGCTGGCTGCGAACGCCGCGTTGATGACGCGAATTTCGTTCATCAACGAGATCGCCAACGTCTGTGAGGCGACCGGCGCAGACGTCGTGAAGGTCGCCGAGGGCATCGGCTTGGATCGGCGAATCGGCCCGAGCTTCCTGCGCGCAGGCATCGGCTTCGGGGGCTCCTGTTTCCCTAAGGACTCGCTCGCACTCAAGCAACTCGCCGCAAATTCGGGGTATCACTTCCAGCTCCTGAATGCGGTGATCGAGGTGAACGAGCTTCAGAAGCGACGCGTGGTAGGCAAGCTCGCGGAGCTGCTTGGGACGCTTCACGGCACAACCGTGGCGTTGCTTGGCCTTGCCTTCAAACCGGACACGGACGATGTTCGCGAGGCGCCTGCCTTCGTGCTTGCTGGCCGTCTGCTCGCCGAGGGTGCCGATGTTCGGGTGTGGGATCCGGTCGCCCGCGCCGACGGGTTGCACGGGGTTGAACAGGTGCCCACCGTCGCGGAGGCGGCAGCCGGCGCTGATGCCGTCGTTCTGGTGACCGAGTGGGGAGAGTTGGCCGAGGTCGACTGGCCCGCGATCCGCGCGACTATGGCACGACCGGTGTTCATCGACGGCCGGAACTTCCTCGACCCAGCCGAGATGCGGGCGGCCGGCTTCACGTACGAGGCCATCGGCCGCGCGGCTCAGGTGGGCTCGTAGTGGAGGCGATAGTCCTCGCCGGAGGAAAGGCCGAGCGCCTCGGCGACGCTGCGGGAGGCAAGCCCAAGTCGTTGGTCGAGGTCGGCGGTAAGCCTCTCCTCGCGTGGCAGATCGGACGCCTGCGTGGAGCCGGTGTCGACCGCGTGATCGTCAGCTGCGCGATGGGCCAGGAACCCCACTTTGAGCGGGAGCTCGCAGGGCTCGGCGTCGAGATCGTGTGCGCTGCCGAGCCCGAGCGGCTCGGCCGTGGCGGAGGCATCCGGTTCGCTGCTCTGAAGCGTCGTGAGCACGGCGACGTCATAGCCATGAATGGCGATGAGCTTGTCGCTGCCGACTTTGCAGCGTTGCTCGGGTCCCATCGCGCCAACACTGCGCTTGCGACGGTCGTGGTTGCGCGTCCGCAATCCCAGTTCGCCCAGGTCTCACTCGACGACAACGACGTTGTGACCGGCTTTCACGAGGTCGCCCAGGTTCCGTACTGGGTCAACTGCGGGATCTACGTCCTCTCCGAGGAGGCTCTCGAACGCTTCCCCGAGAAGGGCGATCATGAGACAACTGCATTTCCTGCCTTCGTCGAGGAGGGTCGCTTGCGCGCGTACAGACACGATGGTCTCTGGCTCACCGTGAACACGCCCAAGGAATTGCGCCGGGCGAATGACCACGTCAGCGCCCACCCTGAGTGGTTGACGTGAGCATCTTCGAGACCGCCGGGTTCGCGCCTCGGCACGTCGACAAACCGTGGGGCTGGGAGCTCATCTGGGCGGAGACCGACATCTACGTGGGGAAGCTGCTCTTTGTGAAGGCCGGTCAGTCGCTGAGCCTTCAGTACCACGAGGTGAAGGATGAGTCCTGGCTTGTCCGCGAAGGGAAGGCAGCACTTGAGCTTGGCGTGGTCGATGGGCCGCTTGAGACCCGAGAGATCGTTCCCGGCGACGCGTTCCACTACCGGCCGGGCACGGTGCATCGGGTTACTGCGATCGAGGACACGTTGATCATTGAGGTCTCGACCCCGCATCTCTCGGACGTCGTCCGGCTCGAGGACGCCTACGGACGCGAAGGAACATCGGCCGCCTGATCGTGGCCGAACTTACGCCGGACAGGATCGTCCGCCTCGAAGCGGATGCGGTCGTCGTGCTCGATCAGCGCCGTCTCCCCGACGCCGAGATCGAGCTTCGCCTGAGAACCTCTGAAGAGGTCGCCGAGGCGATCCGCACGCTTGCGGTACGAGGTGCGCCCGCAATTGGAGTCGCGGCCGCCTACGGTCTGGCGCTCGCAGCCGGTCGTGGAGAGAGCATCGATCACGCGTACGCGACGCTGGCATCGTCGCGCCCAACGGCCGTCAATCTCGTCTGGGCGCTCGATCAGATGCGCGACGATCCGACACCGGCGCGCGCGAAGGCGCTCCATCTCGAGGAGGTCCAGCGTTGCCGGACGATGAGCGCACACGCGGTGGAGTTGTTCCCGCAGGGCGCGCGGGTGCTCACCCACTGCAATGCGGGCGGTCTCGCGACCGGTGGATATGGGACTGCGTTAGGGGCTATCCGCGCGGCCTGGGAGGTAGGCCGAGTTCGCTCGGTCTGGGTCGACGAGACGCGTCCCTTGCTCCAGGGCGCCCGCCTCACGGCCTGGGAGCTCGAGCAACTGGGAATCGATCACGCAGTGATCGTGGACGGCGCTGCTGCATCCGTCATGGCGGCGGGTGAGGTTGACCTGGTGGTTACCGGTGCCGACCGCATCGCGGCTAACGGCGACACCGCGAACAAGATCGGCACGTACGGTCTCGCCGTGCTCGCACGCCACCATGGGTTGCCTCTCGTGATCGTCGCACCGACCTCCACACTTGATCCTGCAACCGCGACCGGTGACGCGATCGTGGTCGAGGAGCGTGACAGTGCCGAGATCACAACGCGGTTCGCGGCTCGCAACCCTGCCTTCGACGTCACGCCTGCTGAGCTCGTCAGCGCGATCGTCACCGAGCGTGGCGTGCATCGTCCTCCCTACGACTTCTCACGCGCGTGACCTACCTCGCGGGTCTCGACCCAGGAACACAGGAGATCCTCGAGCACTTCGGATTCGACGCTGAGCAGTTCGACGCGCTGCGCAAAGCGGTTGCCGCCGGCACGCTGTCTCCGGCGACCAACGTTGTCAGCGGTGAGGTCCAGGTGCCCCTTCCGTCCGATGTCTCGCGCCTACCCGAAGCAGGTTCCCGCGCGTGGGACGACGCCCGCGACGCCGGGCTGGCTGCACTTCGCGACGGCAGGATCGCTCACGTCGTCCTCGCGGGCGGGATGGCAACGCGGTTCGGTGGGGTCGTCAAGGCCGTAGTCGAGGTGCTCGATGGACGTTCGTTCCTCGATATCTCACTGGGTGAGACAGCCCGTCTTTCAGAGGCGCTTGCGGTTGAGATCCCTGTCGCGGTCATGACGAGCTTTGCCACCGATGCAGTTGTCCGAGCACATGCTGCGGAGATCGCCGTGCCAAAGCCGATCGCCTTCTCGCAGTTCGTCTCGCTTCGGCTTGAGCCGACAGGCGCGCTCTTCACAGACGACGAGGGGCAGGTTTCGCTCTATGCACCTGGCCACGGCGATCTCTTTGATGCGCTGCGTGGCTCGGGGACGCTCTCGGCCCTGGAGAGTATGGGCGTCGAGCACCTCGTGATCGTGAACGTCGACAACCTTGGTGCACGACTCGATCCTGTTGTGATTGGTGCCCACCTCCTCGCTGGGAGGCCCTTCACCGTGGAGGTTGCCGCCAAGGATGGCGACACGGGCGGGGCACCGGCTCGTGTTGGTGGCACGCTCAGACTGGTGGAAGGCCCGTGCTTCCCACCGACGTTCGATCAGGATTCGATCCCGGTTTTCAACACCAACACGGCGCTCGTCACAGTCGACGCCATCCGAACACCCACTGAACTGAGCTGGCTGTACCTCGAGAAGCTCGTCGACGGGCGTCCCGCAGTGCAGCTTGAGCGTCTCTACCACGAGCTCTCGGCCTTCGTTCCGACGACGTATCTTGAGGTGCCGCGTCGCGGTCAAACAGGACGGTTCATGCCGGTCAAGGTTCCGGCCGACCTCGGTCGAGTTCGGCCCGAGCTCGAGGAGATTCTCCGGCTGCCACGGCTCTGAATGGCCCAATTAGGCGTCCGGCACACTCTCGGCACGAAGCGGTCACGCTTCTGTGACAGTTTGGGCCATACGGTCGGAGGATGGCGCCGCTCGCGATCCTGCTCCCGTCGCGGTGCGGAGCCTGCGGACTGCCTGGGTCTGTGCTCTGCAATCGATGTCGAATGCACCTTGTGCGGGTCGGGCCCACTGGGTGCGCACGTTGCGGTGCCCCGGGGCCTTGGCCGGTCGAGCGCTGCGTGGAGTGCATCGGGCGGCGGCTTGCCTTCGCGCGAGCACGCGCGGCGCTCGTGTACGACGCTCGCACGCGCGCCCTCGTGGCCTGCTGGAAGGAGCAGGGTCGACGTGATCTCGCACGTCACCTTGCCGAGATCGTCATGGAGTGCGTGACCCAGCCGGAGGCCGATGCCATCACATTCGTTCCGGGTGATCGCGAACGCGGTCTCCGTCGCGGTCACGTCCCAGCCGAGGGTCTCGCGCGCTCGCTTGGCCGCGTGTGGTCGCTGCCTGTGGTTGGGCTGCTCGCGCGAACGGGCGTCGGCGTGACCAAGCGGCAGGCATCACTTCCTCGGGCCGAGCGACGCTCGAACGTTCGCGGCGCATTCGTCTGCCGCACGGACCCTCCAGCGTGCCTCATTCTGGTCGACGACGTGTACACGACGGGGGCGACAGTTGGAGCATGCGCCACCGTCCTGCGCGGTGCCGGGGCCAGGCGGGTGGAGGTCGTCTGCCTTGCGAGGGCGGTTCGGTAGCGGCCTGCGCGCGAGGAACGACGCGGCAAAGAGCGAAGAACGTGAAGCGAGGCTCTGCTCCCGGTGGTGTATCCGCCTGCCGGTACCCTGAAACCATGGCATCTCCCGACTTCGGCCGACTTGAGAAACTCCTTCGCTTCGGTGAAGGGAAGCGCCTGAAGCGGCTCGCCGAGCAGGCCGCGTACATCACGTCGCTTGAGCCGGACTTCGAGGCGCTGAGCGACGCCGACCTGCGTGCGAAGAGCGCGGAGTTCCGACAGCGAATTGAGAACGGTGAAACGCTCGACGACGTTCTCTTCGAGGCGTTCGCGGCGGTACGTGAGGCGCGTAAACGCGAGTCGGGGCAGCGTCTGTTTGACGTCCAGCTCATGGGTGGCATCGTGCTTCACGAAGGCGATATCGCTGAGATGAAGACGGGTGAGGGGAAGACGTTCGTCGCGAGTCTCCCGCTCTATCTCAATGCACTCGGCGGGCAAAACGTGCATCTCGTCACGGTGAACGACTAC
>JANNQQ010000192.1:0-4157 GCA_031400835.1 Actinomycetes bacterium
ATTCGCTCCTCGAACTCGCCGCGGTACTTCGCACCGGCGATCAACGACCCGACGTCGAGCGCCCAGACCCGCTTACCCACCAGCCCCGACGGAACGTCACCGGCGACGATGCGCTGAGCCAAGCCTTCGGCGATGGCCGTCTTGCCCACCCCCGGCTCGCCAATCAAGACGGGGTTGTTCTTCGTCCGGCGCGAGAGCACCTGGATCGTCCTACGGATCTCCTCATCGCGGCCGATGACCGGATCAAGCTTCCCGGCCTCGGCGAGGGCGGTGAGATCGCGGCCGTACTTCTCAAGCGCCTGGTAGCTCGCCTCGGGATCTTGAGAGGTGACGCGTTGACCACCGCGCACCTGCTGAAGCGCCTCGAGCAACGCGTCCCGTGGCACCAGCTTGAGCGCGAGCAGGAGGTGCTCGACCGACACGAACTCATCCCCGAGGCTCTTCGCTTCGTCGAAGGCACCGTCGAGCACCTTTCGGAAGCGAACACCTGCATTCGGCACCGCAGACGCACCGCTTACGGTGGGCAACTGACGGATTTGCGCCTCGGCCTCGGCGCGCAGGTTCACGGGGTCCGCACCGGATCGCTCAACGAGCGTACGCGGAAGCTCCTGGTCGAGCAGTGCAAGCGTGAGGTGACCCGGAGTCAGTTCGGGATTGCCAAGCTGGCGCCCGATCTCCTGGGCGGAAGCGACCGCCTCGCCACTCTTCACGGTGAGCTTGTTGAAGTCCATGGCTCTAGGCCTGCCGTGCCGGCGATTGCGGATGGCTATAGAGGACAAGGTCGCGCCGGTACTCGCGGTGCGTCAACCGAATCTCGTCGCGAAGCTCGCGCTCGAGCGCATCCATCCGCGAGCGCAGCCGCCGCAGCTCATCTTCAAGCCTGAGCACGTGCTCGACCCCAGCGAGGTTGAGTCCGAGCTCGTTGGTGAGCCGCTGAATCAGCAGCAGGCGCTCGACGTCGGCCTCCGAGTACAGCCTCGTCCCACCCGCGGTGCGTGCAGGGCGGACGAGTCCTTTCGCTTCGTACATGCGAAGCGTCTGAGGATGAAGGCCCGCCAGCTCGGCCGCGACCGAGATCATGTACAGCGGCCTCCCGCTCACGAATCAGCCTTGTCGAAATGAGCGCGAGGTTGCTCGCGCGACACCTTCGCAAAGGCCGAAAGCGCGTCCTTCTCGGGCTTCGTCAGCTCCTGCGGAACGGTGACAACGACGCGGGCGAGCAGATCGCCCTTGCCGCCGCCCTTGAGCTTTGGCGCGCCGCGCCCTGTTACCCGTAGGAGCTTCCCGTTCTGGGTGCCTTCGGGAATCTTCAAGGCGACCGGCCCCTCGGGCGTTGGGATCTCGACCGTCGCTCCAAGTGCCGCCTCGGAATACGTGACCGGAACCTCAAGGATGAGATCTGCGCCGCGGCGCTCATACAGCAGTGACGGTGAGACCTCGACGCGGACGAAGAGGTCGCCAGCAGGCCCACCTGCGCGTCCTGCCTCGCCCTTCTCCTTGAGCCGGATCCGCGTTCCATCCTTCGCGCCAGGTGGCACCTTGACGCTGTAGCGGCGTGTGACGCGCTCGCGCCCGGCGCCCGAGCACTGGCGACACGGCTTTTCGACGATCGAACCGTTTCCTCGGCACCGGCGGCAAGGTTGCGAAAGCGCAAAGAGCCCATGGCTGTCAGCGACGTACCCCGAGCCCGAGCAGTCCGGACACGTGACCGGCGAGGTGCCGGGTTGGGCACCGGTACCAGCGCAGACCGAGCAGGCGGTCTCAACCTCGACCGGTACCCGAACCTGAGCACCTACCAGGGCCTCATCGAACGAAATCCTGACGCGGGTTTCGACATCCGCTCCGCGCTCAGGCCGCGGACGCGACTGACGTCCGCCGCTGCCACGACCGAAGAACGAGCCGAAGCCCCCGAGAAGGTCCGACAGGTCGGTGAGATCGGTGGCCTCGTAGCGTCCGTTTCCTGGCCCTGGTCGACCACGAGGTCCGTCGGCGCCATAGCGATCGAACGCGGCTCGCTTGTCGGCATCGGAGAGGATGTCGTATGCGCCCTGCACGTCCTTGAACCGCTCCTCGGCGGCGTCATCATCGGGATTCCGGTCGGGGTGCAACGCGCGGGCGAGCTTTCGGTACGCCTTCTTGACCTCGTCGTCCGACGCGGTCTTGGTGACCCCGAGCACCTCGTAGGGGGATTTCGCCATGGTCGCTACTCCGCGATGACCACACGCGCAGGTCGCAGGACGGCGTCGCCGATCCGGTAGCCGCGCTGCACCACCTGAACGACGGTTCCGCTCTCGACCCCTTCGGTCGGTTGTGACATCAGCGCCTCATGGAGGTGCGGATCGAACATTCCCTCAACGGTGATCTCCTCGAGGCCCTCCGAGAGCAGAACGCCAGCCAACGCGTCCTTTGTCATCCGGACGCCGTCGAGGACCTTCGCCTCCTCATGCTGCTCCGCGGCTTCGAGGGCACGCTCGAGGTCGTCGAGAACGGGAAGGAGTTTCACGACCACGCGCTCGCCGGCACGTGCGACAAATGCCTGCTGGTCACGGGCCGAGCGCTTGCGGTAGTTGTCAAAGTCTGCAGCGAGCCGCTGCAGATCGTCGAGATACTCGTCTCGCTTGGCCTCGGCCTCCTGGACACGGGCGAGAAGCTCACCGACGTCTGCCTCGACGACGGCGATGTCCTGCTCAACCAGCAGCGCGGCGATATCGGCAGGGGCGAGCTCCGCCTCGTCCCCTGCCGTGGTGTCTGTGTCTGAATCGCTCACGTCGTCTTCGCCGCCTCGTCCTCCTCGATGACCTCGAAGTCGGCGTCTTCGACCACTTCGTCATCCCCGACGGTTGCGCCGTTGCCAGACGGAGCGCTACCAGCGGCCTGTTCGGCCTGTGCCGACGCGTACATCGCCTCGGCCAGCGGCTGTGCCGCCTGGTTCAGGGCCTCGGTCTTGGCCTGGATCTCGGCGAGATCGTTCGTCTCAAGTGCCTGGCGCAGTTCCATCACGCGCCCTTCGATCGTGCCCGCGTCGGCGCCCTCCAGCTTGTCGCGATGCTCGGTGAGGGTCTTCTCGGTCTGGTAGGCGAGGCTCTCCGCGATGTTCTTTGCATCGGCGAGCTCACGCAGCTTGTGTGCCTCGTCGGCGTGCGACTCGGCGTCCTTCATCATCCGCTGGACGTCGTCCTCGGAGAGGCCCGACCCACCCTCGATCTTGATCTGCTGCTCGTTGCCGGTCCCGTGATCCTTTGCGGTGACGTGGATGATCCCGTTCGCGTCGATGTCGAATGAGACCTCGATCTGCGGTGTCCCGCGCATCGCCGCAGGGATCCCGACGAGCTGAAACTTGCCGAGCGTCTTATTGAACGTCGACATCTCAGACTCGCCCTGGAGCACGTGGATCTCGACCGAAGGCTGGTTGTCGTCCGCTGTCGTGAACGTCTCGGCCTTGCGGGTCGGGATGGTCGTGTTGCGATCGATGAGTTTGGTGAAGACGCCGCCCTTGGTCTCGATCCCCAGAGAGAGCGGGGTCACGTCGAGCAGCATGACATCCTTGACCTCACCGCGCAGGACGCCCGCCTGGATCGCAGCGCCAACGGCGACGACCTCATCCGGGTTGACACCCTTGTGCGGGTCCTTCCCGATGAGCTCCTTCACCTTCTCCTGCACCGCCGGCATCCGACTCATCCCACCGACAAGCACGACGTGGTGGATGTCGCTTGGCGTCATCCCGGCGTCGCTGAGCGCCTGCTTCGTGGGCGCGACGGTGCGCTCAAGGAGGTCGTGCGTGAGCTCCTGAAGCTTTGCCCGAGTGAGCTGGAGGTCGAGGTGCTTCGGGCCGTCGGCGGTCGCCGTGATGAACGGCAGGTTGATCTGCGTCGTCATCGTCGATGAAAGCTCGATCTTCGCCTTCTCTGCAGCCTCGTAGAGCCGCTGGAGGGCCATCTTGTCGGTCGAGAGGTCGATGCCCTGATCCTTCTTGAACTCGGCTGCCATCCAGTCGACGATTGCCTTGTCGAAGTTGTCACCACCGAGGTGGTTGTCTCCATTCGTCGAGCGAACCTCGAAGACGCCGTCGCCAAGGTCGAGGACGGACACGTCGAAGGTGCCGCCACCGAGGTCAAAGACGAGGATCGTCTGATCGGCGCCTTCCTTGTCGAGCCCGT